>DHFK01000227.1 GCA_002400365.1 Anaerolineales bacterium UBA4826
TTTGGCACTCTAAACCTCAGTAACCAGTTTGCCGATATAATCGGAAGATGATATAATAGAAAAGGTGTTGTGTAACTACTTTGGCAAGGTCAGATTAGCCACTGAACCACACTGAATCACACAGAAATTTCTTCTTTTTCTGTGTGTTTCTGTGTGACGCAAAGCGTGTGGCAGAAAAGAAATGTGACATTGTCAAACTACTCCAACGAGGGAGCGAATATGACTGAAGAGAAATCGCAAGTGCCGGCGCACGCGGTCTTTGCCAGCGAGGAAGAGTGGCTCGAAAGCCAGGTCCGTCAGAATGTTTGGATCGGACCCTTCGACAAGGTGATTGACCTCCTCGACAAGATTTACAACTGGGGTCGCCGCAATTCCGTTTGGCCCATGGGTTTTGGTCTCGCGTGCTGCGCGATCGAGTTCATCTGCACTCAGGCAAGCCGCTTTGACATGTCGCGCTTTGGCATGGAACTGGTTCGCGCCTCACCGCGCCAAGCCGACCTGATGATCGTCTCCGGCACGGTCACCAAGAAAATGGCGCCCGCGATCGTGCGCCTGTACAACCAGATGGCGGAACCAAAGTACGTGCTGGCGATGGGCGCGTGCGCGACGGGCGGCGGTCCTTTCAAAGAAGGTTACAACGTCGTCTCCGGCGTTGACAAATTCCTGCCCGTAGATGTTTACGTCCCCGGCTGCCCGCCGACTCCCCAAGCGTTGCTCAATGGCTTGATCCAACTCCAAAAAAAGATTGACAAGCAATCCCTGCGCGATGTCACGTGGTATCGTCAAGGCGCCTCGGAAGGCGTGCCCGAACCGGTCCTCGGTCCCGATATTTTCGATCCGCGCCGCGCGGAAGAAATTACCGAGTTGACGGCTGACCCGGCAAAACTCGAGGCGCGCGCGGTCAAGATTCAAACCAAAGCCGAAACGAAAGCCGAGAAGAAATAAGTAGGACAAATTTGCAAATTTGTCCTACTCAGGAGTTTTTGACAATGGCTGTCACCCCGCCCCCTGCTCCGCCCGAAACTAGAGTCAATCTGAACGATCCGCAAGTGGTCGCCGAAAAAATCAAGACGACGCTGCCCGATGCTGTCGAATCCGTCAGCGCGCAAGCCATCGTCGTCCAGAACGACAAACTGCTGGAGGTCGCGCGCTATCTGCACGACTCGCTCGGGTTCGACTATTTGAACAATCTCACGAGCGTGGATTGGCTCGATCGTTTTGAGGTCGTGTACCATTTGACCGCCATCCGGCGCGGCGGCACGCCGCTGACGTTGAAAGTGAACGCCGCGCGCGATAACCCAACTGTGCCTTCGCTCGTGCCGGTGTACCGCGGCGCGGATTGCCAGGAACGCGAAGTGTACGACCTGATGGGCGTCCGCTTTACCGGGCATCCGAACTTGCGCCGCATTTTGATGTGGGATGGGTTCGAGGGCTATCCGCTGCGCAAGGACTATAAAGAGCCGTACTACGAGGAAGACCACAAGCCCTTTGGCACGCGCTGGGACCAGGGGCATCACGTGATCGCAGAAGACCGCAATCCCTGGCACGATAACGTCAAGTACCCGGGGAATTTTGACGCGCTCGCGTTCAAGCCCCCACGCGATGAAATCCGCACGATCGGCGTCGAGCAAGCCGTGGCGACCAAGTTGCGCACCGATAAAATCATATTGAACTTTGGGCCGCAGCATCCGTCCACGCACGGCGTGCTACGCCTCAGAGCGACCCTCGACGGCGAAACGGTTGTCGCGGTGGAGCCGGTGCTGGGCTATTTGCATCGCAATCACGAAAAGATCGGCGAGCGCAACACGTACCTCGGCAACATGCCCTTTACCGATCGTCTCGATTATTTCACCTCGATGGCGAACAACCTGGCGTACGCGGTCGGAGTTGAAAAACTGATGGGAATCAAACCACCCGAGCGCGCCGAGTACATCCGCGTGATCATGGCGGAACTGACGCGGTGGCTTGGGCACGCGGTCGCGGTGGGATTTTTGTACAACGAACTGGGCGCGTTCTACACGCCCTTGATCTATGGTTTGGAAGAACGCGAGTTGATTCTCGATTTGTTCGAAGCCGCGTCGGGCTCGCGCATGATGTGCAACTATGTGCGCTTTGGCGGCGTGGCGCGCGATGTGCCGGCAGGATTTCTGGACAAGTGTCAGTACCTGGTTGACGAACGACTGCCCCGCAAGACGGATGAACTGGAATCCTATCTGGTGAAGAACGAGTTGTTCCTGGCGCGCGCGCGCAATGTCGGCGTCCTGCCGGGGGATGTCGCGATCAATTATAGCGCGGCGGGTCCGGTCTTGCGCGCGTCGGGCGTCAAGTACGATGTGCGCCGCGCCGAGCCGTA
This sequence comes from Anaerolineales bacterium UBA4826, assembly GCA_002400365.1. Lineage (GTDB taxonomy): Bacteria > Chloroflexota > Anaerolineae > UBA4142 > UBA4142 > UBA4142. The sequence continues at coordinate 2,354 of DHFK01000227.1, forward strand.
CTCGATCTACGACCGGTTTGAATTCGAAATTCCAACCGGCACGGTCGGCGACGTGTACGACCGCATCGTCGTGCGCTTTGCCGAGATGCGGCAGAGTCTGCGCATCTTGAAACAGGCGCTCAAGGGAATTCCCGCCGGCGAGATCATGACCGGCAAAAAGAACTATCAGGTGCGTGTGCCCAAAGGCGAGGTGTATGGTCGGGCGGAGAATCCCAAGGGCGAACTCGGCTTCTATCTCGTCAGCGATGGCAGTCCGAACCCGTATCGCTATCATGTCCGTTCGCCGTCGTTCATCCACCTGGGCGCGCTGAATGAAATGTCGGCGGGGTACAAGATTGCCGACTTGATCGTCATCCAGGGTTCGATTGACGTCGTCATGGGCGAAGTGGATCGGTAGAGGAGATCAAGATGGCTTTCGGATTAGGGTTGCTCAACGGATTGAGATATACGCTGAGCCGTGTGCTCAAAACGTACGCGGGCGATTTCCGACACCTGGGGCGGCGCTACGATGCGAAAGAATTCGCCCGGCGGCAGAGCGTCCGCGGCGACGGCATCATCACCGTCCAGTACCCCGAAGAGAAATTGGCGGTGCCGGAAAACTTTCGCTACATTCCGTTTCTGGTGTACGAGCCGGCGCTCGACGAAAACGGCAAGCCGAAGATTGACCCGGCGACCGGCAAACAAGTCATCGGCATCGAGCGCTGTACTGCGTGCGGCATCTGCGCCAAGGTTTGTCCGCCGCAGTGCATCTGGATCGTGCGCGCGACGACGCCGGAGGGCAAGCCCAAACCCAAGCCCGCCGAGTTTTACATTGATATTGACGTTTGCATGAACTGCGGCTATTGCGCCGAGTTCTGTCCGTTCGACGCGATCAAGATGGATCACGATTACGAACTCGCCAACTACGAGCGGCACGTGAGCCACATCTACGATATGCCGACGCTGCTCAAGTCCACGACGTACTATGCCAAGATTCACCCGCTGGATTGGGAACAGGAAGAGGCGGCGCGCAAAGCAAAGGAAGCGGCAAAGGCGAAGAAGTAGGGGCGGGGTGACCCCGCCCCTACAGGGTAAGAGATGTCCACATTCTCCGTCGGTCAATCCGCGCCCGCGTTTTCGCTGAGCGGCATTGACGGCAAAGTGTATACGTTGAAGAAAAACGGCGCGCGGCTAACGCTCGCCGTCTTTTTCAAGACGACGTGTCCCGCCTGCATGTTGGCGTGGCCCTATCTCGAAAAGATACATCAGGCGTACCGTGACGCGGGCTTGGCAGTGCGGGGCATCTCGCAGCATGACCGCAGTCGGTCGTCCGATTTTGCGTCTCAATACGGCAGTACGTTCCCGATATTGGTTGACGCCGATTGGCGCGTCTCTAAACTGTACGACCCGGAATTTGTACCGACGCTGTGGCTGATTGAGGCCGAAGGCAAGATCGCCGACGGCGTCGTCGCGTTCGACAAAGCCGGGCTGAATCGGCTCTCGCAGACGATCGCCGCGCGGCTCGGCGTAGCGGCGGCAGTCATCGCGCCGGATGGCGATGGCAATCCGCCGTTCAAGCCGGGTTGAGGCGCGGCGCAGCGCCACTAGGTGAGTGGCGAAGACAACAGATGACACAACTCTGACATCAGAAAGAATCTATCTGGAGTCTGTGGTCTGATGTCTGTCGTCTGAACATATAGAAGGACAAGTATGGCAGTCAAAGCAATTCTGACTTCGGAGCATCCCGTGCTCCGGCAGAAGGCAAAGAAGGTCAAACGTGTGGATGCGTCCACACAGAAACTGATAGACGATATGTTCGACTCGATGCGTGACGCGCGTGGCTTGGGGCTTGCCGCGCCGCAAATCGGCGTGAGTCTGCGCGTTTGCATTGTCGAAATGCCCCAGGACGAGGAAGACGCCCCGTCGCGCAATCCGCGTGCGACTTTGGGCGGCGAGCGATTCGTTCTGATCAACCCAGAGTTAGTCCAAGCCGAAGGCGAGCAATTCGGCGAAGAGGCATGCTTGTCCATCCCGGGCTACGTCGGGATGATTCGGCGCGCGCTGAAGGTCACGGTCAAGGGCTTGAACCGCAAGGGCAAGGAAGTCAGAGTCAAGGGTGAAGGCTTGCTTGCGCGCGCGCTTCAGCACGAACTCGATCACCTGGACGGCATTCTGTTCACCGATCGCCTGGAGAAACCCGAAGACTTGTATCGCGTGACGGAAGAAGGGCGCGTGCCGGTATTTCAAGGTGGCGCAAAACAAAAGACACCGGCGTTCGCGTGATTTTTCTTTGGCAGGGAGGCATACGTGATCAATGCGCTAAGAGTAGGATATAGTGTCGTTCGTTATCGCGGCGGCATCGGGCAATGGGCGTGGGCGGTGAACCGCGTGGCGGGCTTGGGCATTCTTGCCTTCCTCGCGCTGCACATCCTCGACATCTTTATTGCCGGTTTTGGACCGGGTTTGTTCGACGAACTGCTTTTCCTCTACAAGGGTCCGGTTGTTCGCGTCCTCGATGTCTTTCTCGTCTTCGGCTTGCTCTATCACGGCTTGAATGGTTTGCGTTTGACGCTGATGGATTTCAAACCGACGACGGCGAAACTCCATCTGAAATTGTTCTACAGTCAGATTATCATCTTCCTCGTCGTTTTCATTCCTGCCAGCGTCGCGTTGCTGAACGAGTTTTATGGCTTGGTCGGCGGCGCGCTGATTACCGCCGCAGTACTCGCGCTCCCTGTGGTCATCGCGATCGCTTCCAATTACCTGCCGTCCGGCGGCGTGAACGCCGATGTCAGCGCCGGCAACTATCAAGCCGCGCTGGTCAAGTTGTCATCCTCGCGCGGGCGCCCGCGCGGCGGCTTTGAGTTTAACTTGTGGTTGTTCATGCGCGTCTCGGGCATTTTCATCGTCGTGCTCGCGCTGTTCCACATGTTCCTCATGCACTTTATGATCAGCGTCGAAGCGATCACATTCCAGACCGTCGTGGACCGCTGGGCAGGCATCCAGGGCGCGTTCTGGCGCATGTACGATTTGCTGCTGCTCGTGTTCGCGTTTACCCACGGCGTCAACGGCACGCGCAACGTGATGGAGGATTACTTTCATTCGCCCGGCTGGCGCGCGTTCCTCAAGATCGGCTTGTGGGTGTTCTGGTTCTTGCTGATGGTTATGGGCGCGTTCGTTATCTTCACGTTCACGCCGGCATCTCCGAAGTAGGGACTCTTGCCGCGTGTTTGGAGATGGGCAATGGAGAGAGCAGACGAACGCGGAAGCCTGGTTGCGGCATTACGCGCGCATGGAATTCGCTTCCTGGCGGGGGGTGACGGCGAGAGCGAGCTCACACCACCGGAGTTGATCGCGGCTTTGGCAAAGCATCCAGACCCGCGATTACATTTGGCGCTTACGGCAGTGTTCCTGTTACATCCAGAGTGGGCGGCGTGGGTGCCTGAAGTGGTACGGCAACTTGACGCAGCGGCGGCCGTCGAACTCCAGGCGCGGTACATGGCAGCAGTTTACTTGCAACGATTGTGGCGGACGCGGTTGAGATACTATGTGCGCGATTTCAAACTACTGCCGGACCTTTATTCGCAGGAGTTGGGGTTGCCGCCTTCAGACGAACGGTATGGCAAAGTTGGGCTAGTCGCGCTGGCGGAGTGGCACGCGCAGTATTCGGCTTATCCATTCAATCGTCTGGCGTCGTACTACAAAGCGGCAGATTTGTTGCTTGGACAATTGAGAGCAGAGGCAAATGAGTTCGCGCCAACCGGCTGACCGCGCACGCATCGAACTTTTCCTTCGGCGTTTGGGCGAGCGATTCCGACATCCTGGGCGAATCTACCTGGTGGGCGGAACGACGATGGTCTTTGAGGGCTTGCGCGAACAATCGCTTGACGTTGATTTGACATTCGAAGTTGCGCCGGAACATCACGCCACGTTGGTTCAGGCGATCCGCGAACTGAAAGACCAACTCGCGCTCAACGTCGAACAGGTTTCGCCGAGTGATTTCATTCCGCTGGCGCAGGGTTATCGCGAACGCGCAACATTTCTCGGTCGCTACGGACAACTCGACGTTTTCCATTTCGATCTGTACAGCACCGCGCTGAGCAAAATCGCGCGTGCCACCGAAGAGGATTTAAACGACGTGGTTGCGCTGTTGCGCGCCGGGTGGTTAGAGATGGCAACATTGGAACGGTACTTTCAAGAAATTCGTCCACGGGTGGCGACAGAAAGTCTGAGACAGAACTTGGACGAATTCGATCGGAACTTGGAAGCAGTGCGCGCGCTCTGGGCGCGTCAATGAGGACAATTTGATCTGAGGAAATCATGACACAAGTTCATCGCTTTGATGCAGTCGTGGTTGGCGCCGGCGGCGCGGGTTTGTGGGCGGCGTTAGAGTTGGTGCGCGACCAGACGAATGTGGCGGTCTTGACGAAATTGTATCCCACGCGCTCGCACACCGGCGCCGCGCAGGGCGGCATCGGCGCGGCGCTCGGCAACTTGGAGGAAGACCACTGGGAATGGCACATGTTCGACACCATCAAGGGCGGCGACTATCTCTCCGATCAGGACGCGTCGGAGATTCTCGCGCGCGAAGCCATCGAGACGGTGTACGAACTGGAGCACATGGGCTTGCCCTTTAACCGCACGCCGGAAGGCAAAATTGACCAGCGCCGCTTTGGCGGCCACACGCACCACCAGGGCAAAGGTCCGGTCAAGCGCGCGTGCTACGCGGCCGATCGCACCGGCCACATGATTTTGCAGACGCTGTACCAACAGTGCATCAAACACGCGACGCGTTTCTTCAACGAATACCAGGTGCTCGATCTGATCATCAACCAAGGCGTCTGCGCGGGCGTCGTCGCGCTTGACGTCGTCTCCGGCGAACTGCACGTTTTCCACGCCAAGGCGACGATCATTGCGACGGGCGGATCGGGGCGCATGTTCAAGGTCACGTCGAACGCGCACGCGTACACCGGCGATACGTTCGCGATGCTGTATCGGCACGGCTATCCGTTGGAGGACATGGAGTTTTTCCAATTCCATCCGACCGGCATCTACAAAATGGGCATCCTGATGTCCGAAGCCGCGCGCGGCGAGGGCGGCGTGCTCGTCAACGGCAAGGACGAACGTTTCATGGAGCGTTATGCGCCGACGATGATGGACCTCGCGCCGCGCGATATGATCTCGCGCTTTATGCAGCAAGAGATCAACGAAGGGCGTGGCGTTGACGGCAAGGATTACTTGTATCTCGACATCCGCCCGGAGACGATCAACCGCTACAAGAGCGCGCCCGGCGGCAAGCCAGTCACGGAACGCGAGTTGCGCGAGAAACTTCCCGACATCATCGAGATGATGGAACTCTACCTCGGCGTTGATCCGATGAAGCAACTCGTGCCCACGCAGCCGACCGCGCACTATACCATGGGCGGCATCCCGACCGACGTGAACGCGCGCGTCGTGATTGACGACAAGAACACGATTCTGCCGGGGTTGTACGCCGCCGGCGAGTGCGCGACCGTTTCCGTGCACGGCGCGAATCGACTCGGCACCAACTCACTCGTGGACATCCTGGTCTTTGGGCGACGCTCGGGTCGCAGTGCGGCGGAAGATGTCCGCAAGTTTGATTTCGCGCCGCTACCGGCGAATCCCGCAGCGCGTGTGAGGGAGCAAGTTGAAAAGTTGTTTGCCGGCACCGGCAAAGAGTCGGTCACAAAAATCCGCGCCACGATGCAAGAAGAGATGACTGCCAAGTGCGGGGTATTTCGCAGCGGCGATGGCTTGAAGCAGGTCGGCGCGACCATCGCAGATTTAAGAACGCGCTACGCGAACATCGCCATCTCCGATCGCACCCGGAAATTCAACACCGAATTGCTCGAAGCGCTCGAACTCGGCTATCTGCTCGATTGCGCGGAGGCAACCGTCGCGAGCGCGACGATTCGCACAGAATCGCGCGGCGCGCACGCGCGCGTGGATTACCCAAAGCGCGCCACGATTTGAAAGCGGCAAATAACAGTCTCACGTCGCAAGACTATGAATGGAGTTCGTTTCAAAGTCAGCAGTGCGCCGAAAAGGCACTGAAGGCGTTATTGCGTTATCGCAAGAAAGAGATGAGAGGGCACGACTTGCCAGACTTGATCGAGGTGGTCTCTCATTTTGTCCAGGTGCCAAACAGGGTCAAATTGGCATGCGAGAAATTGGATGCGCAGTATTTTAGACCGCGATATCCAGATAGCATTACCGATGGATACCCGGCGGAGTTCTACGATGAGGCAATTGCGAAAGAGTGTGTCCAAAACGCCGAGACGGTCCTTGCGTTCGTCGAAGCGAACATATCTTAAATATCCGCGATTTGATCGGGTTGAAAAGTTTGTCCATCGCGTGCGCCGCCGTCGTCCATTACTCGTCGTCCTGTTTGGCTCCGTCGCGCGAGGCGAATTTCGACAGGGCAGCGATGCTGATGTGCTTGTGGTTTTCGAAAAACCGGTAGACCTGGATGTGGTATATGCTGATCGCGAAGGCGCCGTGCATCCAGTCGTCAAGACGCTTGAACAGATGGACAAGTTCATTCGAGAAGGCGAGCCGTTCTACATCGAAATGATCGAAGATGGCATTCCGCTGTATGACGCGGATGGCGAGTTCAAGAAACTGTCCCGTCTCGTGCGCGATGCCAAGATTGCGTGGGGACTGGAGAGGGATTCGGACGGTTGGCGTTGGAAGAACGACGAACCCGTTTGGCCCGTGGCTGGATGAGAGAGATGTGGTTCGCGATCGGTCTCGTCGTCGGCGCGCTCGTCGGCTTGGTCTTGGGCGTGTTCATCGGCTTTTCGCTGTTCCAGCGCGCCGGCGCGTGGGACTGAGCAATTTCAGATTTCCGATTGCTGATTTCAGATTGAACACATGGGATAGGAGCATGGGTTGCCGGACATTTCTTGTCTTGCCGGTTTGGCGATTGGACTCGTCATCGGGTTGGTCGTCGGTGTACTGATCGGAATGCGGCTGTACTGGAAGACGGGGCATTGGTGATCTGGAAGGTGGAGATTGGAGGTTGGAAATTGGAAGAACGTGCTTGGCTTTCCAACTTCCAACCTCCAACGTCCAACGTCTAACTTCCAACGTCTAACCTCCAACATCCAACGGAGCAAACAATGCAAGTTCAATTTCAAGTC
>DHFK01000223.1 GCA_002400365.1 Anaerolineales bacterium UBA4826
TCCGCTCTTGCAAAACATCGGCATGTTCTTTCATCCCGTCACGCAGTACCTGGGTTATGTGGGTTTCACCATTCCCTTCGCGTTCGCCATGGCGGCGCTCTTCACCGGACGCTTGAACGATGTGTGGATTCGCACCACGCGACGCTGGACACTCTTCGCGTGGCTCATGTTGTCGCTAGGAATTTTGTTTGGCGGACAATGGGCATACGTCGAATTGTCCTGGGGCGGCTACTGGGGGTGGGACCCGGTCGAGAATGCCTCGCTCATGCCGTGGTTGACCGCGACGGCGTATCTGCACAGCGTCATGATTCAAGAAAAACGTGGAATGCTCAAGGTATGGAATTTGGTGCTCGTAATGCTTACGTTCGTTCTCTCGCTCTTGGGCACGTTCATCACGCGCAGCGGCATCGTTCAATCGGTGCATGCGTTTGGCGTCAGTTCGATGGGACCGTACTTTCTCGTCTTCATGGGCGGGACGATGCTCATCTTCCTCTGGATGCTCTTCAGTCGTCTCGACAATCTGAAAGAAGACAACGAACTCGATTCGCTCGTCTCGCGCGAGTCGTCATTCCTGCTCAACAACTTGATTCTTGTTGGCGCGGCGTTTGCGACCCTGTGGGGCACCATCTTTCCGATGATTAGCGAAGCGGTGACCGGCAAGCAAATCACCGTCGGTCCGCCCTTCTTCAACCAGGTCAACGGTCCGATTTTTCTCGCGCTCGTCATTCTCATCGGCATTTGTCCACTGATCGGTTGGCGGCGCGCGACGAAAGAAAATCTCGTGCGCAATTTCATCAAGCCGCTCGCGTTCGGCATCGTGTTCGATGTGGTGCTCTTCGTCGTCGGCATTCGCGATGCGGGCGGACTGATTTCGTTCGGCGTGTCGGCGTTCGTGCTAGCGACGATAGCGTTGGAATTCTATCGTGGAGCGCGCACGCGCATCAAGCAGTATCACGAAAACCCGTTTCTGGCGCTGTTTAATTTGATCGAACGCAATCGGCGACGCTATGGTGGGTACATCATCCACATCGGCGTGATGCTGATGGTCGTCGGCATCGCGGGATCGACGTTCTACAAGACCGACACGCAAGCCAATTTGAAGAAAGGCGAATCCGTGACGCTGCGTCAATACACCGTGCGGTTCGACGGCTTGAAAGAGATGCAGCGTGACAATCACGATGCGGTCATTGCGAACTTGACCGTCACCGAAAACGGACAGCCCGCCGGAATGCTCTTCCCTGAAAAAGATTTCTATCCGCAACAAGATCAGCCGTCGTCGGAGATGGCGGTGCGAAGCACAGCCGTAGAAGATTTGTACATCATCCTCGCGGGCTGGGACGATGACGGCTCGGCAACGCTCAAGGTGATCATCAATCCGTTGATCATTTGGTTATGGATCGGCTGGATCGTGTTGATCGGCGGAAGTGTGATCGCGCTGTTGCCTGACCCGCGCGAAGAACGCGCCTTGGCGCGCGTCGCGGGGCGTGAGCGATTGGTTACCACGCCGGCAGAGTAAGGAGATCATGATGCGATTCATTCGATTGATCGTGGCTTTGTCGTTCGTTGTCGTGTTCTCGGCGATGCCCGCGGCGGCAGATGGTATCGCGGATGAAATTGGCGCGAACCTGATGTGCCAGTGCGGTTGCACGATGGTCCTTTCGACGTGCGAATGCGGCACCGCCGAACAAATGCGCGGCGAAATTCGTTCGATGCTCGACCAGGGACAAACGAAGAACGATATTCTGAATTTCTACGTGGGTAAATACGGCGATAAAGTGCTTGCCGCGCCGAAAGCCGAGGGCTTCAACATCAGCGCGTACATCACTCCCTTCATAGTGATTCTGCTGGGCGGTGGAATCCTGGCGTTGATTGTCCGCCAATGGGTAATTCGCACGCGCACGCAAGCCACTGAGGTCATCGATGTTGTTCCAACGATACCTGCCTCGCCCGACCAACTTCGCGCGCGACTCGCCAACGAGTTGAATGCATACGAGTGAACTTGAGATTAGAGATTGGAGATTGGAAATGAGTGCCATAATCATTGCCGTGATCGCGCTAGTCGCCTTCGGCTTGGCGTTTCAGCCACTGTTTCGCCAGGAGTTGTTTGCTGTCGCGACGACGGAAGAACTTGATCCGAATTTGGAAAACTTGTTATCCGCGCGTGAAGCGACGTACAGCGCGATCAAGGATTTGGAAGCAGATCACGCGCAAGGAAAATTGTCGGATGCCGACTATCAGACGTTGCGGGACAAGTATGAGACAAAAGCGCTGGCGATTTTGCAGCAACTCGATGGACTGGAAGCCAGTATAGCGACCAAGCCGCAGCCAGTTGCCGCAGCCAACGGCAAATGCGCGCACTGTGGCGAGCCATTCGACTCGCACGACAAATTCTGCCGGCGCTGCGGGGCAAGTCTCGCGCCTACGTGCCTATCCTGTGGCGAAAGCATTAAAGCGGGCGCGAAATTCTGTGCGCGCTGCGGCGCATCGATTGGCGCGTTGCAGCCCGCGTAGTTTTCTGACAGCACTGTGTAGCATAAACCCGAAGGGTCTCGCGTAGCGGACCCTTCGGGTTTGCTTCTACAACTCTCCCGCAAACGCTTTTGCCACGCTTCGCGCGCTCGGCATCAGCGCGTCCAGTTCCTTTTGCGTTGCCGCCTGCGCCGCGCGAATCGCGTCCGCTTTGGCTTGCACGCTGTCGAGATACGCGACGATGCGGCGTTGTTCTGGAAGACTTGGATATCGAATCTCGATTTTCCCAAGCGCGGCTTGGTTTAGAATCGGCAGATTGCCAACAGGAGCAGCAGATCGCAAATCATCTTTCATGGCGCCTCCCCCTATGCTTTTTTCAGCCGCGTCCAACGCGCCATCTGCACGTCGAACGCTTCGCGAACTTCGTCCACCGAATAGCCCATGCTCAACGCTTTGCCGACGACGCCGTCCATCAGCGCCTTTAACTGTTCCTGCCGCACGCGCGCTAGATGCGTCTCGTCGGGACGCTCGCGCACGTACGTACCGCGTCCTTGTTGTGTCGTAATCACGTTGTCACCATCCAAGTGATCGTACGCCCGCGCGACCGTATTCGGATTGATCCGCAAATTCGTCGCCAGTTCGCGTACCGTTGGCAATTGCTCGCCGGGTTTCAAGCGTCCGGTCGCGACTTGATGCTTGATCGCATGAACGATTTGCAGATAGATCGGCACCGCGCTATCGGGATCAATGCGGAGTTCCATTTTCCGCCTTTCTAGGATTGTACTAATCTAACTAATACAATTATACCACACCTTGTCAAGCGCGTGTGTCACAAACGCGGTTTCGGGTTTCCAAACCCACCTGAGTTTCTGCGCGAAACGCGGGATGATGATTTTGACACTCACCGCGCGCGGGGCTATAATTGTATTAGCCGGCAAAAGAAGACTCCATTCCCTCAACAACAATGGTTGATACTTGGGAGGCACCCATGAGCCACCGCGCCATCCGCGCCCCGCGCGGCGCGCAGATCAGTTGCAAATCCTGGCTGCAAGAAGCCGCGCTGCGAATGTTGATGAACAACCTCGATCCCGCGGTCGCGGAAAAGCCGGACGAACTCATCATCTACGGCGGACGCGGCAAAGCCGCGCGCAATTGGGACGCGTTCGACGCGATCGTGCGATCGCTGCGCGAGTTGGAAAACGACGAGACGCTGCTCGTGCAGTCGGGCAAACCGGTCGGCATTTTTAAAACGCATCTCGACGCGCCGCGCGTGCTGATCGCCAACTCAAACATCGTTCCCGCGTGGGCAACCCAGGCGAATTTCGACAAGTGGGAGCGCGACGGGCTCATCATGTTCGGGCAGATGACGGCGGGGAGTTGGATCTACATCGGCACGCAAGGCATCCTGCAAGGGACGTACGAAACGCTCGGCGCGCTGGCGCGGCAAAAGGGCTGGGGCTCGCTCAAAGGCAAATTTGTTTTGACCGCGGGCCTAGGCGGCATGGGCGGCGCGCAGCCGCTCGCGGTCACGATGAACGAAGGCGTCGCGCTCGTCGTCGAAGTAGACCCCGCGCGCGCAAAACGCCGCTTGGAAACGCGCTACCTCGACGAGTTGACCGACCAACTTGAAGATGCGATGACGCGCGTGGAAGATGCGCTGAAAAAAGGCGAAGCGAAATCCATCGGCTTGATCGGCAACGCGGCGGAGGTTCTGCCCGAACTCGTCACACGCGGCGTCGTCCCGGACGTCGTCACCGACCAAACGCCCGCGCACGATCCGTTGATGTACGTGCCGGCAATGCCGCTCGCAGAAGCAAACGGGTTGCGTCTTGCGAATTCCGCAGAATATCAGCAGCGCTCGATGCTGGCGATGGCGCGGCACGTCGAGGCGATGCTGGCGTTTCAAAAGCGCGGCGCGGTCGTATTCGACTATGGCAACAATCTGCGCCAACGCGCGTACGACGCCGGCGTGCAAAACGCCTTCGACTATCCCGGCTTTGTCCCGGCGTACATTCGCCCGCTCTTCTGCGAAGGCAAGGGACCCTTTCGGTGGGTCGCGCTCTCCGGCGACCCCAAGGATCTGTATCGCACCGACGAAGCGCTCTTGGAACTGTTCCCAGAGAACGAACATCTCGCGCGGTGGATTCGGATGGCGCAACAGCGCGTCGCGTTTCAGGGCTTGCCCGCGCGCATTTGCTGGCTCGGCTACGGCGAACGCGCGCGCGCCGGGTTGAAATTCAACGAACTCGTCGCGCGCGGTGAAATCTCCGCGCCCATCGTCATCGGGCGCGATCACCTCGACGCGGGCTCGGTCGCCTCGCCGCGCCGCGAGACCGAGGGCATGCGCGATGGCTCGGACGCGATCGCGGACTGGCCCCTGCTGAACGCGCTGATCAACGCGGTGAATGGCGCGACCTGGGTTTCGATCCATCACGGCGGCGGCGTTGGCATCGGCTATTCGATTCACGCCGGGCAGGTGATCGTCGCGGAGGGTACGCCGGCCGCGGCGCAGCGCCTGGCGCGCGTGCTGACGAGCGATCCGGGCATGGGGGTGCTTCGCCACGTGGACGCCGGGTACCCGGCGGCAATCGAGTTTGCCAAACGCGCCGGCATCAAGATTCCGATGGGTCACGCGTCCGATTTTCCTTCGGCAGACAAACCTGTGGTATAATGTCGTCGCGGCAAAATCCTCAGCATGACCAAGGGATCGCGCTCGCGCGGCAATCGCAATTGATCACATCTCAATAATCGGGAGGTCAGTGTTGACGAATCAATCCTCTGTCCCTTTGGTCGCCAAGCCGTCCGCAGCCGATTTGGAACTGACGCTGGGTCAGATTCGTGGGGTCTACGCCTCGTCCGTCATCCTCAACCAGAATCGCGATTTGAGCGAGATTCACGTTGTGGCGTCCACCGCGCGCAAGCCCAAACAAATCGTGCGCGACATCGAGACGCTTTTGTTCGTCAAACATCGGCTCAAGATTGACTATCGCAAGATCAGTCTCGTCCAACTGCCCGACGAGAATCTGCTGCGTCTCCCCATGGCGCGCCCCGAAATTCGCCGAGTCCTCGAAGATGACCTGGGCGACCGCAAGCGCATTCGCGTCGAAATTCAAGGCGCCGGGAGAATCGCGGTGGGTGAAGCGCAAGAGAGGATTGATAACCCGACTCCCTTTCACACCGGCGCCAAAGCCGCGATTAGCGGCGTCCAGAGACTCACGGGCAGCGCCATTGATATCTCGCTGGAAGATGCAACCAGTTTCCGCTTGGGTGCGCGCGAAGTCTCGCTCGTGGTGCTCAAGTGCATGGTCGAGAATCGCGAGGAGACGTTCGTCGGCGCGAGTTTCGTCGGCGCTCGCCCATCCGAGGCAAGCGCGCGCGCGACCCTGGACGCGCTCAACCGGCGAATCTACATGCTCAGCACCCAGGCGCCGCGGCAATCCGACGAGTCGGATGCGCTCGGGTAAGTCTTCTGGAGGCAGTGTGGCGCGCATTCTGTTCGGAAGCATTCCGGCAGCGGGACACCTGAACCCGCTCATCGCCATCGCACAGCGCTTGCAACAAGCCGGACATGCAGTGGCTTTTGCATGTCATCCGCAAATGGCGCCGACGCTTGAGAAAGCGGGCTTGCCTCTGTTGACCAGTTTCCTCTGGGGCGAGCCATTGTTGGACACGCTGGAAACCATCGCGCGTCAGCCGAGCCGCCAGACATTCGATCTTCCCGGCGCGGGGCGTGTGCCGACGAGATTCTTTTTCGCCGATCTAGCGCGCGGGGTCGAGCAACTCCTCGAATTGTTTCAGTCGTGGCAGCCGGACCTCTTGGTGTCGGATTTGTTATTCCCGCCCGGGGCGATTGCCGCTGAAGCGGCACACCTACCCTACGCCACCAGTTGCCCCATGGTTCTACCGATACCCAGCAAGGCATTGCCGCCGTTTTCATTCGGGTTCTCGCCGCGCGAACGACTCGGTTGGGCTTGGCACTTTGGCAACATCATTTTGAATCGCCTGGTAACGAGCGGCGACAAAATTGTGAATCGCGTGCGGCAGCGCTACCGCCTGTCGCCGATTCGCGGCTCGCTCTTCTACGTATCGCCTTACCTGGTGCTGGCTTACACGACCGAAGCCTTTGAATACCCACGCCCCGATCTGCCACCGCAGGTTCACTATGTTGGACCGAGCATCAGTCAACAACGCGATGATACGGATGCGCCATTTCCCTGGAATTGGCTGGGCGAAAAGCCGACTGTGTACGCCACCTTCGGAACGATCAAGACCGGGCGCCGCCATTGGTTCGACAAGGTGATGGAGGCAAGTCAAGGGCAACCCTGGCAGATGGTGGTCAGCGTGGGACGCCATCAAGACCCGGCGCAGTGGGCAGGCGCGCCTGCCAACGTCTTGGTGCGAAATTTTGTCCCCCATTCAACGCTATTCCGACGCGTGCAAGCAATCGTCTCACACGGAGGCAGCAACACAACCACAGAGGCGTTGGCGGCGGGAATTCCCATGGCGATCACTCCCGCCGGCGCCGACAATTCCGAAGTCGCCCAGCGCGTAGTTGAGGCGGGCGCGGGGCTGCGCTTTGACATGGAGCGAACCAGCGTCCTCGCGCTGCGCGAGATCATTCGGCGATTGCTGCAAGAGCCGGCATTTCGAGAGAATGCCCAGCGCATCGCGCAAGACTATGCGCGGTGCGACGGACCCGGCGCGTCGGCGGCGTTGCTCTTGCGCCTCGCCGAAACGCGCGCGCCTCTGTTGCGCCCCGCCGATCGTCGGCCCACCGTTTACGCCGGCGAGATCGCGTGAATGGCGCGTTACACCGCCGTGGCAATCGGCTTTTGACTCGCCTTAAATCTCGTAGTAGAATAGCGGCAGACGATCCGCCTCTGCAAGAGTGACTGAACAGGGAGCGTGAAGACGACCATGACAATTACGAGCAAACTGGAACAGCAACTAGAAAGCGCCTTCAAGCCCAAGCAAGCGACCGTGCTTGCGCAGGTGATCACTCAGGCGTACGATACTCTGGTCAAGGCGAGCGATTTCGCCGAATTGAAGGCGGCTGTGCGCGACTTGGTAACGGCGCAGCAGCGCACCGAGC
>DHFK01000038.1 GCA_002400365.1 Anaerolineales bacterium UBA4826
GGCGAGGGCTTTGTCGCCTACTACGCTGTGCCACTCATCGCCAAAGGACAGATCAAGGGCGTGCTGGAGATCTTCCATCGAGAGCCTTTGGAGACCGATTCCGAGTGGATGAGTTTTCTGGAGGCGCTCGCCGGTCAGGCAGCCATCGCCATAGACAATGCGGGGCTCCTGGACAACCTGCAGCGTTCCAACGCCGAACTGGCGTTGGCTTATGATACCACCCTGGAGGGCTGGTCGCGCGCGCTGGAACTGCGCGACCAAGAAACCGAAGGGCACTCGCAGCGCGTCACCGAAATGACTTTGCGGCTCGCGCGCGCGCTGGGATTTAGCGACGCCGCTCTCGCGCATGTTCGTCGGGGTGCGCTGTTGCACGACATTGGCAAGATGGGCATCCCGAATGGAATCTTGCTCAAAGCCGGTCCTCTGACTGACGAAGAACAGGCGCTCATGCGCAAGCATCCGGTCTATGCCTATGAACTGCTCTTGCCCGTTACCTACTTGCGCCCGGCGTTGGATATTCCGTACTGCCACCACGAAAAATGGGATGGCACCGGTTATCCGCGCGGACTGAAAGGCGAGCAAATTCCACTGGCGGCGCGCCTCTTTGCCGTGGTGGACGTGTGGGACGCGTTGTGCTCGGATCGTCCGTATCGCCCGGCTTGGCCGAAAGAGCAGGTGCGCGAGTACGTCCGCGAGCAGACTGGGAAGCATTTTGATCCGAAGGTGGTGGAGCGGTTCCTTCACTTGGCTCAGAGCCTGCCCTGAGCCTGCCGAAGGGAAGTCTTGAGGATGATAGATGAAGGGTCAGCGAGACGCGCGACTCGCCGCCCGACACGTGTCTCTTTGCGAGGTTTACCAATGACCACCCAAGTCCAATCGAAGCAACGTCCGGCATGGAATCTAGCCACCCTCTGGCGGCGGCTCACCGAGCCGGCTGCCGCGATCCGCGAGCCGGAACGCCGTCGTCGGGTCCGGCTGCTCTCGTCACTATTGCTGGTGCTCATCCTGCTGGGCGTTCTGGGAATCGTCCTGACACCCTTGGACACCCGGCCTGCGCTCGAACCAACAAAGGACGCGCTCTTTTACAATGCCGTGATTGCTGTGATCGTTCTCGCCATTGCGTACAGTCTGAGCCGCACCACGCGCTACACGCTTGCCGCCGCGCTCACGGTGAGCGCGGTGTTTGGCTCGATCTTTGTTTCGGCGGACATCGGCACGGCGGGCATCTACCTGCACTATTTGATCCTCGGCGTCGTGATCGGCAGTCTGTTCTTTTCCTGGCGCGGCACGGCTCTGGTACTGATTGCTACCTTTGTAGGCACAATTTTGCTCTCGGTCTTTGCTTCCACCTTATCTTGGTGGGACAGCGTGGATGCGCTGTACCTGGTCGTCGGAGTGGGCTTGTTGCTGGTAGTCTCCGCCGCCGTCCGCGAGAGAGACCTGGAGCAGATCGAGCAACAGTCCCGCGCGCTGAGCGCGAGTGAAATGCGCTTCCGCCTGATTTTGGATTCGGCGGGCGAAGGAATCCTGGGGCTAGACCTGGAAGGCAAACATACCTTTGTCAATCCGGCGGCGGCAAGAATGCTCGGATATGCGGTTGAGGAACTCGTCGGCAAGCCCGGTCACCTCGCTTGGCATCACACCAAAGCCGATGGGACTCTCTACCTACAGGACGCGTGTCCCATCTACGCGGCGTTCAAGGACGGGACCGTTCACCGCGGCGATGATGAGATCTTTTGGAGAAAGGATGGCGCAAGTTTTCCCGTAGAATACACCAGCACCCCAATTCGCGAAGGAGACCAGATCGTGGGCGCGGTGGCGACTTTCCGGGACATTACCGAGCGGAAGCAGGCAGAGGATGCGCTCCGCCAGTCAAGAGACGAGTTGGAAACTAGAGTGGCAGAACGAACGGCCGAACTGACCCGCGCCAACGCACAGTTGCAAATCGAACTCACCGAGCGCAAGCAGGCGGAGGAACGGATCTGCCGCGAGTCTGCCCGCGCCGAAGCACTGGCGCGCGTCGCCGCGCGCCTCAACGCCCAACTGGATCTCGACGCGGTGCTGAACGCCGTCTGCGAAGAAACCGTCCGCGCGCTGAACGTCCCGGCTGCCAGTCTCAACTTGTATGATGAAAGGCGCAAGTGCTTGTACCTGGCTGCCGGCAATGGACTGCCGCCGGCATACCGTGAACGCCACAAGTCCGCGCCGCGCGCGCTCTACGACGCGTACGCCCAGCGGTCGGGTCCTATCATCGTCATCCCGGATGCGCAACGCGTTCCTGATTTGCCCGACGCCGAACTATATGCCGCGCTAGACATTCGCACCATCGTCGTCGCGAGTATGCTGCGCGAGGGGCAATTGGTCGGCAGTTTGAACATCTTCACCTTTGGCAAGGTGCGCCACTTGACTGACGACGAATTGGCATTGCTGAAAGGGTTCGCCGACCAAGCGGCGCAAGCCATCACCAACGCCCGGCTGTTTGCCGCGTCGCAACAGCGCGCGGCTGAAATGACCGCCCTCCGGGAAACCGCGCTCGACCTCGTCTCGCATTTGGAAACCAAGCCGCTGCTCGAAACGATCATCCGCCGCGCCACGGATCTCTTGGGTGGCACCGGCGGAGTCATTTACCAATGGGAAGAGCCAGCCCAACAGTTGCGCTGCACCATCAGTCACGCTCTCAGCCGCGATTACACGAACGTGACGCTCAAGCCCGGCGAAGGGATGGCGGGCCGCGTGTACCAGACGGGTCAACCGCTCGTCGTGAACGACTATGCCCACTGGGAAGGGCGCGCCGCCCACTTGCGCGACATTCCCAGCCGGGCAGTCATCTGTGCGCCGATCCTGTGGCAGGGTCAGGTGATTGGCACGATCAACGTCAACGACGAAAGCGGCGCGCGCGCCTTTGACGACCGGGACGTCCGGCTGCTGAGTCTCTTCGCGAACCAGGCGGCGACCGCGATCGAGAACGCGCGACTGTACGCGGCAGTTCAGCAAGAGTTGGCAGAACGCGAGCAGGCCGAGGAGAAACTTGGCGCCACAGTGACCGAACTGGAACAGCACAACCGCGAGATCACACTGCTCAACGAGATGGGCGACCTGCTGCAAACTTGTCGAACTGTCGAAGAAGCCAGCGCGGTCGTCGCTCAGTTCGCGCAAAAACTATTTCCAAAGCAATCGGGCGCGCTGTGCCTCATCGCCGCCTCGCGGAATCTCGTGGAAGCCATCGCGACCTGGGGTGCGGCTCCGCCTCAGGAGCGCGTCTTTACGCCCGACGATTGCTGGGCATTGCGGCGGGGGCAGACGCATCGGGTGACTGACCCGCACTCAGGGTTGCTTTGCCGGCATGTCAGCCAATCCTTCGGCTCCGCTCAGG
>DHFK01000190.1 GCA_002400365.1 Anaerolineales bacterium UBA4826
GATGCGCGCCAAGCCAGCCACAGATTCCATCGCCAAGTGAACCTGGTCAAGTTCTCGCCGTATCTGGATCGCTTGCCGGTAAGCCGTCGTGGCTTGTTCCAATTGCCCCAGGTCGAACAGAATGTGACCCAAGTTGAGTAGCGCGTCGGCGCGCTGCGGTTGCGCGCCCACGCCCTCGGCGATGGCGAGCGCGTCCCGAATGTGGCTTTGCGCCGTCGTATAGTCTCTCTGCAAATAGCGCACAATACCCAAGTTCAAAAGTGAGTCACTTTCGTTCCGCCGGTCGCGAATCTCACGACAGAGCCACAGCGCTTGATTGAGATAAACCTCGGCTTCCGCCAGGTCTGCCCGCCCACGCGCGACCACCCCAAGAGTATAAAGGGCATTGATCTCGCCTAGCCGCTCGCCGGTCTCGCGGTAGAGCCGCAGGGCTTCATCAAGATACACCTGTGACTGGGAAAAATCGCCCTGGTTCAGCGCGATTTGACCGAGACTAATCAGCGGTCTGCCGACGCCACGCCGGTCGCCGACTTCGCGGTAGAGTATTATGGCTTGCTGGAAATATGTGTTGGCGCGTTGCATGTCACCCTGATTGAGAAGCACCAAGCCGATATTGTTAGTCGCCATGCACACGCCCCAGCGATGACCCGTCTCGCGAAAAAGACTCAGTGCTTGCGCGTAATAATCCTGGGCGCCAGCATAGTTACCTTGATACCACGCCACATTCCCCAGCGTCAACAAGGCGGGACCCTGCGCCTTGGGCAACCCGAGTGCGAGCGCTTGCTCAAGATGCGCTTGCGCGGCGGCATAGTCTGCCTGACGCGAAAGCACGCGTCCCCACTGAACGTGACCGCCCGCCTCCGTCTCCACCACCCCGGCCGAGCGTCCCCAGGTGACGGCTTGCTGCAACGCGCTGATCGCGGCAGGATAATCACCGCTCATCTCGGCATAATTTCCCCGGCGCAAAGCCGCTTCGGCGCGGCGCGCGTCGTCGTTCAATTGCTCCGCGAGCGCGCTCAAGGTTTCCAAGTCCTGGGCTTGCTCTTGCCGCGCGGCTTGCAACTCGAACACGCGCTCACGCGCACGCACGAGCGCATAACGCATCTCCGCATCCTCCGCCGGCGTCAACTCCAGCGCGCGGCTCAGATAGTGCGCCGCTTCGGCGTTCGCAAACTGCGCCGCGGCTTGCTCCCCCGCGAGCCGCGCGTAACGCCGCTCCTGTTCCCGGTCTTCCGTTTTGCCATAGTGATACGCCAGGTCGGCATAGTGGGGCGCCAAATCCGCCGCGTAAATTCGCTCGAGCGCTTGCCCCGCGAGCGCGTGCAATTCCCGCAAGCGCGCCCGCAACTGCATGTCGTACGCCGCATCGCGCAGCAACGCATGCTTGAAAATGTAGCGAATCTCGCTCAAGGCAGACCAGATCGCTTCGGCTTCTGCCTGCTTCACCTTCAACGATAATTCCGCATCATCCCGCAGCATCTGCGACAGCACTTGGACTTGGAACTCGCGCCCCAACACTGCCGCGGTCTGCACGACGTGTTTCACATCCTGGGTCAGCCGATCCAAGCGCGCCGTCAACACCACACCGACATCGGCAGGGACCATGACGCCTTCTGCGCGGGCAATGAAACCGTCCTTGCCCTCACTGAGCAATCCTTGCTCCTGCATGTAGAGCAAGAGTTGCTCGACGAAGAACGGATTGCCATTCGTCCGCTCGACCAGCCACGCGGCGAGCGCTGCCGCCACCTTGCCGCCGAGAATTTCTTCCGCGAGATGTTGCGCGTCGTCCACCCCGAGCGCGCCGGGATCGAACGCTTGCTGCGGCGCGTCCGCATCGAACAGATTGGGGGCAGGTTGTTCGCGCGAGGTCGCGAGGATGGCGAAGGCATAGTCGCCGACATTGCGCGTCAAGCGGCGCAGAAATTCCGCCGAGTCCGCATCCAACCAATGGAGGTCTTCGATTTGCAGAATGACCGGCTGACACAGACTCTCGGCTTGGAGAAACGTCTTGAGCGCGCTCAAGGTGTTGTCAAAGCGCAGTTTGGGATCGAGTTGTTCGTACAGCGAACCAGCCCACGCCAAGCCGACCAACGCGCCCAGGAACGATCGCGTGCGATCCAATTCGGCTTGGAGCGCGGCGTTCGGCGTGCGCGCGATCAGCGCGTCCAGTTTCGCGTCAAAGCGCACCTTACGCTCGACGTCGTTCAGTGCGGGGGATTGGTCGAAATAATTCCGAAGGAAATAGCGGAACGGGTTGAGCGATTGGCGCAAGACTTGGTCGCACTGGCAGAGAAACCACACGGGCGCTGTGTCATTGCGAGGGGGGGCTTTGCCCGCAGCAATCTCCTGATTCCAATTTGGGGATTGCTTCGTCGCTTCGCTCCTTGCAATGACAGACTGGAACTCGTGCAGCAAGCGACTCTTGCCGATGCCGGCTTCACCGACCAGGACGAGCGCGCCCGCGAATTTTCCCGCGAAAATCGGCGCGACGAAATCGCGCAACCGCGCCAATTCGCGCTGCCGACCGACAAGGCGAAACTGGTAGAATGGCGCGACCGCGGCGCGGTGTCCTTTGAGCGCATGAACCGTTTGCTGGTCGGCCAAGCCCTTGAACGCAAACGCGCCTGCGGATTCCAACTCAAAGCGTTTGTGCGCGCGTTGCGCGGTGGGTTCGTCCAGCCAGATCGCGCCCCAGGGCGCGCCGCTCATCAAGCGCGCCGCAAGATTCACGCGACTGCTGTAGCACGTATACTCTTCCCGCGAAGCGGCGCCGGCAAAACCAGCATACGCAATACTGTAGGTCACGCCAGCGCGCAACGGAATCCGCGTCGCTTGGCGCAAATCCAGCACGAAATCCAACGCGCGTTCGAGGTCATCCTCGAACGAGGTCGGCGCGCCCCAAAAGAGCAACGCGCGGCAACCCTTGTCGCCAAAATCCAACCGGCACAGATAGCCCTCGTACTGCGCGAGCAAGCGGAAGAAGGGGTCGGCGAACGCGACCAACTCGGCGCGCCCCGGATTCCCTTGCAGGTTGATGAACACGCTGACGACCTGCCGAAATTCGCCGCGCACCGACGCGTGCAGCAAGTCGGGCGAAAAGAACGCCTGCGCGTCTGCGGCGCGCGCGCCCAAGTCCGGCGAGGTCTCCGCGACCGCGCAGGTCTGCGCTCCTACAACATCCGTTACGCGCCAATGGTCGGCGAGCGGTTCAACCGTAACGAACGGTCCCAGCGCATCTCGAACCCGCGCGCTGATCACCAGGTCGCCGCGTGCCGCCAGATGCTCGGCGCGCGCGCAGCCGCCAATCGCTTCGCCCCGGAAGTAGTAGGCGTGACGCGTTTGGTCTGCCGCAGACAGGATGCCCCATTCGGCTGCGCCATCGGCGAGTCCCAGTTTGACCGCGAAAGGGAACACGCCCAAGCGCGTTGTGCGCCGTGGATTGGCGAGCATGTGCTGCTGGATTTGCGACGCCGCCGCGAGCGCGCGTCGGGTAGCCGTCCCATCGGTGAAGGGAAACAGCGCGGTCAACGCATCGCCGGCAAAGCCCGCGACCAAGCCGCCGTGCGCGTAAACGCTTTGCACGAGCGGCGTGAAGATGGCGAGCATCGTATCGGCGAGGACTTCGGCGCCTTCCGTTCCATGCCGCATCAACGTTTCGGTCGTCGCAGTAAAGCCAGAAACGTCCACGAACAGACTGACCGCGCGCAGGGCGCCATGGAATTGTCTCTGCTTGTATTGCTCGAGGATGAAATCGGGCACCAGGTTGCGCATCTCGATCATCTCTCATCCATTCCCAACGATCGGATGAACGCGATGACTTGCCAGCGCTGTTCCTCGCTCAACTGGTATCTCCACGCCGGCATAATCGAACCCTGCGAACGGAACGGCTCGACGCGCCCGCCTTCGCTCACCCGCCAGAACAGGTACTGCGGCGAAAGCGAGCGCATCCGCGCGCGGTTGGTGAAATCGGCAGGTTTCGGACCGAACTTGGGTTGCGTCGCGCCTTGACCATCGCCGCGTGCGCCGTGACACACCGCGCAGTTCGCGAGGAAGAGCGCGCGCCCCGCGTCAATCGCGTCGGGCGAATCGAGCAGGTTCGACGGCGGCGCAACCGCCGCGTACTCGCGCGGCACCGTGTTGTCGCCCCGAGGAATAGTCAAGTACGCGCCCAGGATCACAGCCAGCGTGCTCAGCCAGAAAATCAGGCGTCGCATCTCCTCACGTCTCTTCCAACGCGTACGCGACCGCCTGCTCCATGGTCATCGCGCGTCCCCTCGCCCACTCTTCCGCAAACGTCGCGAGTCGCACGCGCAGCGCAACCACGTTGCGGTCGTGCTGTGCGCGATCATCCGGCGTCCATGGCGCGCCGATGGTTTCACGTAACGCCTCCGCCGCGCCTAGCAGACGCGCCGCGCGCTCTGCCTGGTTTCGCGCGCACGCTACGCTCCCCAACGCTTGCAGACAATCGGTAATCCCTTCCTTGTCGCGCAATTCCCGTCGCAGCGTCAAACTCTTCGCGTACAGCGCCGCCGCTCGCCCTACGTCCCCTTGGGATTCTGCCACGCCTCCCAGGGTGTGAAGCGTCTGAGCCGTCAGCCATCTATCCCCGAGTTCGCGCGACACGCTCAAACTCTCTTCCAGCAACTCGGTCGCGCGTTGATAGTCACCCTGAAGCGCTGACACTTCCCCCAGGTTATTGAGCAAAACCGCAATGCTCCCTTTGTCTCCCTGTTCCCGTTTGAGCGCCAGACTTTCCTGGTAGAGTCTAGCGGCGCGCGCGTAATCACCCTTGTATCGCGCGACCACCCCAAGGTTCGTGAGCGGCAGAGCAAGATCAGGGGTGCTCCCGACTTCCCGGAAGAGCGCCAGGCTCTCTTCGAGGTACGCGATGGCTTGCTCATAGTTGCCTTGAAGTCGCGCAACGTATCCCAAGTTATTGAGTGAACTTGCCGCGCCGCGCTTGTCGCCGAGTTCCCGTTTCAAGCCAAGACTTTCTTCATAGAATGCTGCGGCTAACTCATACTCGCATTGTCGCTGCACGACAAACCCCAGATTATTGAGGCAAGCCGCGATGCCCGGCTTGTCTCCAAGTTCGCGTCGCAGCGCCAGAGCCTGCTGATGGAGGGACCGCGCTTGCGCATAATCGCACTGGTAAAGCACCAACATACCGAGTCCGCCCAGCGCGTTTGCTCGCACGGCTGCGAGGTCGGCGCCGGCGCTCGCTGTGAGCGCGACATACTTTTCCAGCCAGTCACGCCCCTCGCTCAGATATCCGCGCACATGCCAAAAACGATTCAATGCCGCAGCGATGCGTAAACCGGTTTCTACTTCTCCCGTCTGTTCAGCCCATTGCAGGACCGTGCGGATGTTTCCAAGTTCCTGCTCCAACCGCTCCAGCCAGACTGTCTGATCTGCGCCTTTCAACTGCGGCTCGGCTCGCTCCGTCAACGCGAGATAGTACTGCGCTTGTTTACGGCGCAGAGTTTCTCTTTCTCCACTCTGCTCCAGTTGCTCTGAGGCATACTCTCGAATGGTCTCCAACATGGCGAACCGGGGCTCGGCGTCCGTTTCTTCAACTTTCCGCAGGAGGCTCTTGTCCACCAGAGACGCCAGTCTATCCAGGACATCGCCCTCCAGATCAGGCGTATAGCAGACCGGCTCCACGGCTGGCAATTCGAAACTGCTGGCAAAGACCGAAAGCCGCCTAAAGAGCACTTTGTCTTTTTCATCTAGCAGATCATGGCTCCACGCCATGGCATCCCGCAACGTCTGATGGCGCGCGGGTAGATCGCGCGCGCCGCTCGTCAGCAGCGTCAGACGACGTCCGAGACGCGCGCGGATCGCTTGCGGCGAAAGCAATTTGCAGCGCGCGGCTGCAAGTTCGATCGCCAACGGCAGGCCGTCCAAGCGCACACAGATCTCTGCAACCGCGGGCGCGTTTTGATTGGTGATGGCAAACCCGGGTTTGACGGCGAGAGCGCACTGGAGAAACAATTCAACCGCCGCATACTGGGGCAACTGCTCGACCGGAGGCAACCGATTGGGATCGGGCAGCGCGAGCGGCGGCACGGGGAACTCGTGTTCGCCGCGCAAATGGAGTCTCTCACGGCTCGTCACCAGGACTTGCAACGACAAGGAGACCGCGAGCAAATCAGCGACCAACGGCGCCGCTGCGATCAGTTGCTCGAAACTGTCGAGCAGCAGCAATAACCGCTTGCCGCGCACATATTCCTTCAGACTCTCCGCGACCGATTGACCGCCACTCTCCCTGACGCCGAGGGTCTGGGCAATGGCTGAAGCGACCAGGTTGGAATCGCTGAGAGGCGCAAGGTTCACAAAGTACACGCCGTCCTCAAAGCCATTGCCGAGTTCGGCCGCGACCTGCAAGCCCAAGCGCGTCTTGCCTGTACCACCGGGACCCGTCAAAGTGACCAACCGGGCGCCGCCTTCCAACAGGCGCCTGATCGCGGCTATTTGCTTCTCCCGACCAATGAGCGGAGTCGGCTGGACTGGCAGGTTGTTGGGGCGCGCATCGAGTGTCTTGAGGGGTGGAAAGTCGGCGGGCAAACCCGGAGCGACAAGTTGAAAGATATGCTCTGGCTGCGCCAGGTCTTTCAAACGGTGTTTTCCTAGATCGCGTAGAGTGACACCGTCAGCAAGTTGATCGCGCGCTAATGCCTGGGTGGCGAGCGAGGCCAAGACCTGCCCCCCATGCCCTACGGATAACAATCGCGCCACGCGGCTGAGTGTCAGACTGGATACGTACTGCCCGGACTTGAGATCATCGAGGCGCACATCGCCACTACCCGTATGCAGTCCCATGCGCACGCGGATCGGTCCGGTCTCACCCCAAACCTCGTGGCGGAGCGCGCGTTGCGCGGCGAGCGCGGCAGCCAGCCCATCGGTCGCGGTTGGGAATGCCGCACAGAACGCATCGCCAACGATTTGAAAGACATAGCCGCCGTGCGCGGCAATCGTTTCGTTCAAAATCGCGTGATGGCGCGCGAGCGCCCCCGGCATTGCGTCAGGGTACTGCTGCCACAGTTTCGTACTGCCTTCGATGTCGGTGAAGAGGAAAGTGACGGTCCCGGTGGGCAGGCTGGACATTGGAAACCTCAGTGTTTCTGTTCCTCCGCCCCGATTATATACCGTATNNCAGAAACAGTCGAGAAAACGGTTTCTGATCTGCCTCTCCGACAAACTGCCAAGACTTGAAATCACAGCGTCTGCCGACGCGTCACATATTAGCGATACCCTGCCTCACGCGCCGTCACATCCATCCCGATCGTCAGCACGCGCTCAGCCGCCAGATTCACCTCACGCGCCAGTTCGCGCAGATCAATCGTCTTCAGGTAACGTCTACAATTCCCACAGGTGTAAAGCCGATACGCGCCTTCGCTGCCTGGATAATAGCCGAGCCGTTCTTCGCCGCAAAAAGGACACAGCGCACGGTGAAAGGTCCATTCGGCGTCGCAGCGCGCACAGAGCAAACGGCGCGCGCCGCTCTCCTTCTCCAGCGCCGCAAAATCCGGCTCGCCGCCGCAGATGGGGCAGTAGGCGCGATACCACGCGGCGTCATCTACCAACGGCTTGAGGGCACGCGCGTACGCGGCGAGGAAGGGATGCAGCACGTTGTTCACGACAAAGTTGGCGAGTGTTGCGTGATGCGTGATGCGTGATGCGTGACCAGTCGCCGTGAGGTAGTTGCGGGCAGTTTCCTCGACTGCTGACGGTTGGCTTGCGAGTTCCGCGAACGCGTCCGCGTCCTCAGGGTGATACTTGGCAGCGATGCGGCAGATCGTCCCAAACAGGCGCGCGAGCGCCTCCCCGTCAAGCGCGAGTTCATCCGCGCGCAAGATTGGTTCGCCACGCGCCAGCCGCGCCCGCGCTTCTTGGTCTCCAATCTCAAATCTCCAATCTCGAATCTCCACTGCTGTTCGCGCTTCCAGTATCGCGATGTGCAGATCGAGTGTGTCGCCTAGTTCAGCATGACGCGCGCGTTCTGTTTTGAGAACAAGCAGTGTCTCTTGGTCTGTCAATGCAGGAATCCTCTTGGTCACGAGTTGCGTGGTGCATGCTCCGTCTTACCCAACACGCACCACGCCTCGCGTTTTGCGTTTTACGTCTTATTCCTCCCCCCGCTTCCGCCACACGCGTTCCGCCAACCACTTGCCGTGGTGTTCCCGCGCGTACTCTTCCGTCACCGTCCCTTCGAACATCGCGGTGATAGATTCGCGGTGCAGCGGATGCACGGCGACCAGATACAGGTGCAGCATGAACAGCAGCACTGTCGCGATAACCGAGAGGTCGTGCACGATCACCGCCAACTGAAATGCGGTTGGCGGGATGCTCCCTTTGCCGAACCACATTGCCAACCCCGTGAGCGTGAACAGGACGAAGGTGATGATTTGGGTCAGCGCGTTGAGTTTCTGTCCCGCGTTGTACTTGCCTTGCGGCTGCATCGTGCCGGCGCGCCCACGCGAATAATAGTTCCACGCGTTCTGCAGCCAGCCCCAATCGTCTTTCCCCCACGTGAACGATTCGCGCAGCGAGTAGAAGAATTCGCGCGGCGAAAAGACCAGATAGAGCAGCGGCGCGAACATGAACGCGACCGCCGCGGCGCGATGCGCGAGCCGGCTCGCTTCGCCTGCCGCGCCGACGGTGAACGGTTGGAACCACGGCACGAAAATGAACATGCCCGTGCCGAGGAGCACCGTGAACGCGACAAAGTGGACCCAGTGCGCCAGCCGCTCCGCCGCGGTAAAGCGCACGACGAGCACCTGCCGCCCGCGTGCGGCAACGTCAGTTACTATGCTTGCCATTGTCAATCTCCTTGAAAGTGGCGCGTGTCGGGTGTCGAGTGACGTGATCCGTGTTCCGTGTATACGTTTCACGATTTGCGCNNGTGGCGAACCAGTTGACCGCCAGTCCGATCGCCGCAAGCCCCGCGGCGACATAGCCGAAGGGCTGGACGACGGTGTGCCACGCGCTGAGCAAGACCGGATACTGCGGCGCTTCCGGCAGTCCATACGCGGACGCCGGCGCGGTCAGCACGAACAAGCGTCCCAGCCCGCCGAGTTCGTCCTTGCCATAGAGACGCGCCTCGGAATATCCGCGCGCTTTGAGCGCATCCACGCGCGCTTGGGCTTTGGTCAACAGCGCGCCGCGGTCGCCGAACTGGAGCGCGCCGGTCGTGCAGGTCTTGACGCACGCGGGCTGCAGTCCGTTCGTGACGCGATCCTGACAGAACGTGCATTTGCTCGCCTTTGCCTCGCCGGTCAACACGTTGATCGTTTCGAGGCGCGGGACGTTGAACGGACACACTTGCGCGCAGTAGCCGCAGCCGTTGCAGATGTCGCGTTCGAACGAGACGAATCCCAGCGCATTCTGCTTTAGCGCGCTCGTCGGGCAGACATCCACACATGCCGCGTTCGTGCAGTGGAGACAGCCCCACGCGAGAAACAGCCATTGCAGTTTGCCGCCCGACTCGTACTCGTTGAACGTGATGCGCGTCCACGTGTTCGGTTGAAGGTCGCCCGGATTTTCGTACGAGCCGGTTTGTTTCGTCTGACTGCCCTGCAGGTCCCACCACTGTTTGCAGGCGATCTGGCAGCCGCGGCACGCGGTACATTTCGATGTGTCTACTAGCATTGTGACTTTAGCCATTGTTCACCATCCTTAGTCATATAGTCGGATAGTCTTGTGGTCACATAGTCAGTAGTTGACTACCAGACTATTGGACTATGCGACTATCAGACTTTTTTGATCTCCACCAGAAACGCCTTGTATTCCGGGATCATCGTATTGCCGTCGCCGACGTGCGGCGTGAGATCGTTCGCGCTGTCGCCGGTGGCGATGCCCTGCCACGAATAGTGCCACGGCATGCCGACGTGATGCACCTTCTTGCCGTCAATCGTGTACGGCTTCCAACGCGCCGTGACCATCGCGACTGCCTTGATCTTGCCGCGCGCGCTCGACACTTGGACCGTGTCGCCGTTCTGAATGCCCTTTTCCGCCGCGAGTTCCTTTGAGAGTTCGATGAACATCCCCGGTTGCGTTTCGGAGAGCCAGGGCAAGTAGCGGGACATCGCGCCCGACTGCCAGTGCTCGGTCAGGCGGAACGTCGTGCAGACGATCGGGAATTTGTCCGGCGCGCCGACGTTATCGCCGATGTCTTTGCCCTTGTCCGAGTCCCACACTTTGACGACCGGATTGATCTGGGTCTTGGACAAGAGATTAGAGATGGGCGATTCCAAGGGTTCGTAGTGTTCGGGCAGCGGACCTTCCGCCAAGCCGGCGCGCGCAAAGAGCCACGCTTTGCCGTCGGCTTTCATGATGAACGCGTCCGTGCCGGCTTGCGCCGCGAGTCCGACGCCCGCCGGGTTGGCTTTCGCGTCTGGGGCTTTGGTCGGCGCAAAGTCAGGCACGTCGTAGCCAGTCCAGATCTTTTTCTCCGCGTCCCACCAGACGAGTTTCTTGCTTTCGTGCCATGCCGCGCCATTGGGCCGCGCGGACGCGCGGTTGTAGACGATGTGGCGATTCGCGGGCCAAGCCCAGCCCCAGAATGGATACGTCCCCATGCCGCCGGGGTCTTTTTGCCCGCGCCGCTTTGCCGCCGGCATCATTACGCCCGTGCCGTCGTCCGCGAGATTCCAGTAGCCGGAGTAAATCCAGTTGCCGCACGCGATCGCGTCATAGTTCGCCGCGCTCGCGATCGTCGCAAAGCTCGGGAGGACCGCGCCTTTCGCGACGAGCACCGCGCCCGCCGCGTCTTTCACCGGGTCGAGCGCATAGCCGTTGATCTCGCGCGCGACCAATTCCGCGTTCGCCGGCTCGCCGTACTCCCAGACCAGGTCGAGAATCGGACGATCCTTCGCGGCGGCGCTGCCTTTGTACGCGGCTTTGAGCGCGCGCAGCATCTTGTCAATGATCCAGATGTCTTCCTTCGCGTCGCCGGGCGGCGCGGCAACCTTGTTGCGCCACTGGATCAGGCGCCCGCTCGTCGTGACGCTGCCGGCTTTTTCCATCGCGTTCGCGGCGGGCAGGAGAAAGACTTCGGTCTTGATGGATTTCGGGTCAACGCCGGGCGCGCGCCAGAACGACGAGGTCTCGGTGTCGAACACTTCTTGCACGACCATCCAATCCAGATTCTCGAAACCTTTGCGTTCGAACCGCGCGTTCGGTCCGCAGACGTACGGGTTCTGCCCCATCACGAACAAGCCCTTGATCGTCCCTTTGTACATCGCTTCGAACAACGCGAGCCACGAGTAGTTGCCGGCGGTTTTGGGGAGATAGTTGAACGCATAGTCATTGTCTTTGGTTGCCGCATCGCCCCACCATGCTTTGAGCAGCGTCGTCACAAAGCGTCCGCCGTTCGACCAGTAACTCGTGTTGTCGAACTTGGTGAGGAACGTTTTGAGATCGGCTTGCTTGTTCGTCGGCAAGCCGAGATAGCCGGGCAAGTCGCCGAACAAGAGCGCCATGTCGGTCGAACCTTGCACGTTCGATTCGCCGCGCAGCGCGTTGACGCCGCCGCCCGGCACGCCGACGTTGCCGAGCAAGAGTTGCAGGATCGCCATCGAGCGCACATTCTGCGTGCCGACCGTGTGCTGCGTCTGGCCCATCGCGTACAGAATCGTGCCCGATTTGTCCGGCGCGCCGGTCGCGCAAAATGCTTTCGCCACTTCGAGGAATTTGTCTTGCGGGGTGCCGCACACGCGCGCGATCATTTCCGGCGTGTAGCGCGCGTAATGCTTTTTCAGAATCGCAAAGACGGTGTTGGGATCGTCGAGACTCGCGGCTTGCTTGGGGACGCTCACTTCAATCTCGTTACCCGCCGCGTCTTTGGCTTTCACTTTTTCCGTTTGATACTGCCACGTCGCCGTGCTGTACGATTTCGAGTCGGCGCTAAAACCGGAGAAAAGCCCATTCGCGTCCGCGGGACCTTTATAGTCGGCGTTGACGAGCGTGAGCGCGTTGGTGAACGCTTTGACGTACTCTTCGTTGTACAGTTTGTTTTGGAGCGTGTAGTTGATCAACCCGCCGAGGAAAGCGATGTCCGTGCCGGAGCGCAAGGGCGCGTAAACGTCCGCCTTTGCCGCGCTGCGCGTAAAGCGCGGGTCGGCGACGATGAGTTTCGCGCCGCGCTCTTCCATCGCCTTGGTGATCCAGAGGAACGAGGCGGGGTGATTTTCGGCGGGATTGCCGCCGATGATGAGGATCGCGTCGCTGTTCTTGAGATCAACCCAATGGTTGGTCATCGCGCCGCGTCCAAACGTGGGGCCCAGACCGGCCACCGTGCTAGAGTGTCAGATCCGGGCTTGGTGCTCGAGGTAAACGATCCCGAGCGCCCGCGCGAATTTCGCGGCGAGGTAACAGTCCTCGTTGTTGTTCGCCGCGCCGCCCACCCAAGCGATCGCCTCGGTGCGATTGACGGTGACGTCGCCTTCCTTTTCTTTGAAGGTCGCGTCGCGCGTCGCCTTGACGCGCTTGGCGATTTCGGCCGTCGCCCAATCCCAGGACTTGACCTCCCACTTGTCGCTGTTGGGCGCGCGGTACAGCACTGTCTTGAGCCGCTTGGGGTCGTTGCCGAATTCGGTGATCGAGACGGATTTGGGATCGAGCGCGCCGCGATTGTGGATATTGTCCGGATCGCCTTCGGTGTTGATGATGTGACCCTGCGCATCGGTCGCAACGATCACACCGCAGCCGACCGAACAATAGGGGCAGACGCTCGCCGCCTCGCCCACGCGCTTGCGCAGCGGAAAAGTCGCCGCGCTCGCGGCGGCGGCTGCGCCAACTGGGAGCAGCAGACTCCCTGCGGCAGCGCCGCCGACTTTCAAGAAATCACGTCGTGAGATTTCCATTACGTTCTCCCTCCTTGAAGAACAGAATCATTGAATTGTCAGTATCAGTTCATTCCAATAACATCACCTCCCTGATGTTGCCCGCCGTCGTTTCACACCTGCCCTGGCGGGCGGTGCCAGGGAAACGACGGCTCAACAAGGTGGAAACCCGATGAATCGAGTGGGTGTCAGGCGTTCGCCCAAAATCGTGACGCACACCCTCCGTTCCCCACCAAAACGGACCGGCGTCTGTTCCCTACTTCAATGCCCGATCAAAAAAGTCAATCATCATTTTCACGTGCTCGGGTTTCAGCGCAAGCCGGTGGCTAGTGTTCTCCAGCACCACGAGTGTTGCCGGCGCGCCGGCGGCTTTCGATTTGTCGTGCATCTCCTGCGCCTGGCTGAACGGCACGACAGCGTCGGAATCGCCGTGCAGAATCAAAAAGGGCGGCGCGTCTTTCGAGACATACGTCACCGGGCTGAACCGCGCGACGAGCGGGGCTTGGGGATCCCGGACGCCGAGGTTCTCTTCGACATCCCCCACAGCGCCGCTCTCCAGCATTGCCTTCAAATCGTAGACGCCCGCCATTGGCGCGACGGCTTGCACGCGACTGGACTGCTCAAGGTATTCGCCGGTCCCCTCCAAGCCCGCGCTGGCATCCGTGACGGCGAGCATCGCGGCAAGATAGCCGCCGTAACTATAGCCATAGGCGCCGACACTGTTTGGATCGAGGCGCAGCGCCGCCGCGTGCGCGCGCAAGAAACGCACGGCGCATTTCGCATCGGCGACTGCCGCCGGCGATTTGTAATCCGGGGCGTCGCGGAAGTCGGCGGACGCGACGACATAGCCCGCCACGAGAAATTCGATCAAGGGATTGACGGCTTGCTTGCGCGAGGAATTGGCATGAAAATAGATCAACGCTGGCGTGGGATCGCGCTTGCGCTGCTTGGGAAGGTAGATATCCATCTTGAGCGCGAGTCCGTCCGGGCTGCAATAGGTCACATCCCGCAGCCAGACGCCAAAGTTGCTGTAGGGTTCAGGCGTCTGGGCAAGCGCAGGAGTTGGCGCGACAGTCGTAAGCGCAAATTTCTTGACGGTATTGCTGGCGTGGTCAACGACGTAGATGTTTCCTTGAGCATCTACTGCCACATCCGTCGGATTGCGGAATTGCAGATCGCCATCGCCTGCGGTACCCCATTGGGTCAGGTACTTGCCATGGTTGTCAAACAGGCAGACCCGCCGATACAAGTGGGTGACGTAGACATTGCCCTGACGATCCACGCCCAAGCCGCCGACATTCATCTGCGTGGGTTCAGCGCTCCCACACGTATTCCACGCGGTCACAAATTTGCCGGCGCGGTCAAACTTGACAACCCGTCCGAGCGATTGGTCGGTGACAAAGACATTTCCCCGCGCATCTATCGCCAGATCGCCCGCNNTTCCATTCGCGTCGAACTTTTGGATGCGATTGTTCGCTTCGATGGTCTCCCCAAGCCGGACCTTGCGCGCATCGGCGACATAGACGTTGCCCGATTGATCTACTCCCACACCAACCGGATGATTGAACTGACCGTCGCCCGCGCCGTGACTGCCCCACTTGAGCAGGAACTTGCCGTTGCTATCAAACTTTTGGATGCGATCGTTCAAAACGTCGGCGACGTAAACATTGCCGGCTCGATCCACCGCGATTGCGCCGGCGTCATCGCCGAAGAAGAACTGTCCGTCCCCATCGCCTTTGCCGCCCCATTTCAACAAGAACTTGGCATCGCCGTCGAATTTGGAAATGTTATCGGCTTTCGCATCAAGGACGTACAGATAGCCCTGTGGATCAATCGCGATGGAACCGGGTCCTTCCAGTCGCTCGGGCGCGCCGGTGGTCTTCCAAATCAATCGGACCGGGCTTGCCGGAGGTGTGGGCGGCGGTTGAGTCGCCGTAGGCGGTACTAGTGTAGCCGTCGGCGGTACCTGCGTCGCCGTTGGGAGCGGAGTCGGCGTCGGCGCAGGCGCGCAGGCAACCGCGAGCGTCAAAAGCGCAAGAACGATTGCAAACAACGCGCGTCGCGAGAGGTCCATTGCTGTTACCGCCCCTCTTCGATCGCTTTGCTCGCCATGCGATCCACCATCGCCGGCGCGATCAATTTCAGCCACTGTCCAACCTTCGTGCGCGCGTAGGTGAACACTTCGCGCTTGCGCTGCCCCGCGCCAGCCACGATCAGTGCCGGCTGCCGGTGATGTACTGTTCGAGTTGATGGATCAGAAACTCCTTTTCAGAGATGACCGCCTTGACCACATCGCCGATGGAAATGATGCCGACTAACCGACCGCCCTCCAGGACCGGCAAATGCCGCACCCGCTTCGCCGTCATCAGCGCCATACATTCTTCGATCGTGCGCTCGGGCGGGACACAGACCACGTCTTCGGTCATGATCTCGCGGACCAGCGTGTCTCGGGAGTATTTTCCTTTCAACACGATCTTGCGGGCATAGTCGCGTTCTGAAATAATGCCGATCAACGCGGACCCTTCGAGAACCAGCAATGCGCCAATGTCTTTTTCCGCCATCAGTTGGAGCGCATCGAACACAGTTGCGTCTGGCGAAATAGACCAGGCGCTATGACCCTTCTCTTGAAGAACTTGGGCGACAGTAGTCATCGGTAATCTCCTGTGACTAGACCCACCCGTACGCGGTGATGCTGTTATACGCGCGCCAGGTGAACGCGGCGATAAGCAGCACCAATACCGCGGTAAGCCAGAGCGGGAATGGCGCGAACGCTTGCACGCCCAGCATCGAAATCGTCAGGACGCAAAACATGCAGAGCGCTGAGAGTTGTTTGCGCGTCGTGCGCAGCGCGCGAATCTGCGCGCCGTCCGCATCGGCAATCTTCCCGCCTTGCGCTCGGGCAAAGAGCGCGTCCAAGCGCGGCTGAACCCTGAAATTGACGATGGAAAGCAGCGCGGCGATGACGAGCAGCAGCACGAATTTTGCGCCGAGCACCCAGTTCGTCACCAGCGCGCCCAAGCCCATGCCCGCCGCCAAGACCAGCCAGACGCCGGTGACGAGCGCGGTTGCTTGGAAGATGTAGCACGGCACGACGCGGTTCCGGACGACGTTCTCCAGGTACACGTCCGCGCGATCGCCCAGCGGCGGTCCCAGGCGCGCGCGTTGATTCACCGCGACGAGCGCATAAAAGGGCCACGCCATCAGAATCGCGGTGATGACGTGAACCACTCGCAAAATGCTGACGAGTTCCACTTTATCCCTCCTGCATCGCGAGGGATAGGCGCGGAGGATGGCGATGGTGTTTCACTGCAAGTTTCTCAACGCGCACACCCCAACGCGACAACTCCTCTACCACGCGCGCCGCCAGCGGCTCGACTTGGGCGGCGACCGCCGGGCTGAGATTCAACCCCGGTTCCAGTCGCGCTGCCTGGACGCCCCACAAAATCACTTCCTCCGGAAAATGCTCGCGCAACTTTGCCAGCCCCAACAAGTCTTGTAACCCGACCTGGTGCGGCGAAACTTTGGGACCCAAGAACGCGGGAATCTGGTCATTCACCAAACGCACCAGCGTTCCCGGTTCTTTCTTTGCCGTGACTGCGTCTACGACGACGACGCGCGCGTGCTCTTCCAAATGCTGAAGGAGGTCAAGTCCCAGCGTGCCGCCGTCCAGGACTGTAACCTCCTCTGGGAAAACGTACTCCGCTCGCAATCGTTCGATGACCCGGACGCCAACGCCTTCGTCTTGCAGCAGAATGTTGCCGAGACCCAGCACCAATGTCTTCATGGTGGTTGGGTGGTTGGGTGGTTAGGTAGTTGGAGCGAACCACCCAACCACCTAACCACCCAACCACCGTGTCATCCTTTGTTGTTTACTTTCTTCAGCAAACTCGCGTGAACGAACTTGAACCCGCTAAAGATGGACGACATCAACCCATTGCCTTCTTCGTTGTCAATGAGCATGGCGGCGTACACGTGATGCACGGCAAACGCGATCAGCAGCCACATGATCAGGTGGTGAATCTGGCGCAATACTTGATTGCTGACGAAAACGAACACCCAGCCCGTCAACTTGTACCAGATGCCCTCCGTGTTCACTTCGCCCAACAGCGCAAAACCGGTGAACGTTTGGAGAAAGTACAAAAAGACGATCACCGCGTACGTCAGCCCCGCCAGCGCATTGTGACCGACAACTTCGGGCGGCTCGCGGCGCAAGAAAAGATAGTACTTGAGCGCATCGCCCAGCGACTTTCTGCCCTCCGCCGTGAGGAACGGGAACAGATTGCGCCAACTCGCCCACGCGTTGCCGACGAACGCCCAGTATGTCCGCAACAGCAAACTGGCGACGAAGATGAACGCGAATACAAAGTGGGTAAAGCGCACGATCCCCATAAAGTACGGACCGTACCACTCGCGCGCGCTGACGAGAATCCACGGGTTGCCGATGTAATAACCGGTGAAGGACAGCACGACGATGGAGAGGACGTTGACCCAGTGCGTCAGGCGCACCGGAATTTCCCAAACATATAATCTTCTAAGCATTCATACCTCCTAGTGAGCAGGGGGGCAGAGGTGCGGGGGAGCAGAGGAGAAACGCGAAGTGTCTCCCCTGCCCCCTTGCGCCTCTGCTCCTCTGCATTTCCAGAGGAAGCGCTTTACACCACCTTGATCCGCGTCACTTCCCGCCCGTGCGTGTCCACCACGTGCACCGCGCACGCCATGCACGGATCGAACGAGTGGACGGTGCGGAGGATTTCGATGGGGCGTTCGGGGTCCGTTACCGGCGTGCCGACGAGCGCTTCTTCCCACGCGCCGCGCTTGTTGCTCGCATCGCGCGGCGAGCCGTTCCACGTGGATGGGACGACGCACTGGTAGTTGGCGATCGCGCCGTCCTTGATGCGAACCCAGTGACCGAGCGCGCCGCGCGGCGCTTCGAAGAAGCCGAACCCTTTGGCTTCGGAGGGCCACTTGGACGGATCCCACTTGTCGCCGTTGTGCGTTTTCAAATCGCCGCGCTTGATGTTCGCCGCGAGCGCGTCCACCCAGGACTCGATCTGCTGCGCGAGCACGAGCGTTTCGACGCCGCGCGCCGCGGTGCGCCCCAGCGTCGAGAAGAGCGCTTCGGGTCCGACGCCGAGCGTTTTCAACACGAGGTTCACCGTGTCCACGACCGGCTTGACGCCCGACCCGTACGCAACCAACATGCGCGCGAGCGGACCGACTTCCATGGCGTTGCCGTCATAGCGCGGCGCTTTGAGCCAACTGTACTTCGCGCCGTCACCGACCATCGAATCGTACGGCGGTTTGGGGCCCGTGTAATGCGGCGCGGTCTCGCCGTCCCAGGGATGAAGCGCCTTGCCGTCGCCGCCCGCGTAATCGTACCACGAGCGCGTCACGTACTCGGAAACCTTCTGGTGGTCCATCGGCAAGACCTTGGTGAGGTCTTTGTTGAGGATCACGCCGCGCGGCAGGAACAAGCGCTCGGTGTTGTTTGGCGTGAGCGGGAACTCGCCGTACGCCAAAAAGTTTCCGACGCCTCCACCCACGCCCGCCCAGTCTTTGTAGAATGGCGCGACCGCGAGCAAATCGGGGATGTACACTTTTTCGACAAAGACACGCGCTTTGGCGAGGAGTTGTTTCATCAGCGCGAGCTTGTCCGCGTTGAGTGCGTTCTGACTGTTCGGGTCGATCGGAAGCGCCATGCCGCCGACGAGGTAGGTTTGCGGATGGGGATTCTTCGCGCCGAGAATGGCGTGCACGCGAATCACGTCGCGCTGCCAGTCGAGCGCTTCGAGGTAATGCGCGACCGCCATCAAGTTCGCTTCGGGCGGCAACTTGTACGCGGGATGGCCCCAGTACGCGTTCGCGAACAAACCGAGTTGTCCCGATTCGACAAAGGTCTTGACGCGATTCTGCACGCCTTTGAAGTGCGCCTCGGAGGAATTGGGCCAATCGGAGATGGATTGCGCGAGTTTCGCCGTGCCAGCGGGGTCGGCTTTGAGCGCGCCGGTGATGTCCACCCAATCGAGCGCGTGGAGGTGATAAAAGTGGATGACGTGATCTTGAACGTACTGACTACCTTCGATCAGATTGCGGATGATCTGCGCGTTCTGCGGAATCGTGATGCCCAGGGCATCTTCTACTGCTCGCACGGAGCAGGCGGCGTGAACCGTCGTTCAGACGCCTCAGATGCGCTGGGTGAAAAGCCACGCGTCGCGCGGATCGCGTCCCTTGAGCACGAGTTCCATGCCGCGAAACATCGTGCTGGATGACCACGCATCGGTGACCTTGCCGCCGTCCACCTGGACTTCGAGGCGCAAGTGTCCTTCGATGCGGGTGATGGGGTCTATCGCTACTTTTGGCATGTTAGTCTCCCTAGTCGGATAGTCTGGTAGTCTTGTAGTCTGATGGTCTTGTAGTCGCATCGTCACACGTATTCCTGAACTGCCTGACTATTTGACTATGCGACTATTCGACTACGCGACTATTTGACTATCTGACTAACCTTCCTTTCCCTCTGCGCTAACACCATCCGACTCGTGCCGCGCGAGCGGCTGCTGGCGCGCGCGGATCGCGCTGACAACGCCGTGCGCGGCGAACGCCGCGGCGACGCCGCCGACGATCCCCAGCCCGATCTGATCCGCCTGCGCCTCGACGCCAAAGCCGGCGACGTTCGGCAGACGGCGATAGAATGGCGACATCGTGTCCCAGAAGGCGACTTCGCTGCATCCGACGCAGCCATGCCCCGCGCCGACGGGCCAACTTGTCCCGTCGTTGTAGCGCACGGTCGGGCAGTTGTGGAACGTCGCGGGACCTTTGCAGCCCATCTTGTAGAGACACCAGCCCGCGCGCGCGTGGTCGTCGCCCCATTCTTCGACGTACTCGCCGGCGTCGTAGTGCGCGCGGCGCTCGCAGTTATCGTGAATGCGCGTGCCGTACGCAAAGAGCGGACGACCCAGTTGATCGGTCGCGGGGAGCGAGCCAAAGGTGAGATAGTGGACGACGGTCGCGGTGATGTTGACGGGGTTTGGCGGACAGCCGGGCAAATTGAGGAGCGTGATTCCCGGCACGGCGTCTTTCACGCCGACGGCGCCCGTGGGATTCGGCGTGGCGTTGGGCCAGCCGCCGTAGAACGCGCACGCGCCGACGGTGAGCGTGGCAGCGGCTTTGCCGCAAACTTGTTTGGCGATGTCGAGGGCGGTGCGGCCCCCGATGGTACAGTAGATGCCGTTGTCTTTGGTGGGGATCGAACCTTCAACGACGACGAGGTAGCCGCCTTCCTTGACCGTATCGTCCAGCGATTTGACGGCGGCTTTGCCGGCGGGCGCCATGATCGTTTCGTGGTAGTTCACGGAGAGAATGTCGAGGACGATGTCGCCCACCGAGGGACGGCTGGCGCGCAGGAATGCCTCACTGCAACCGGCGCAATCTTGGAATTCCAACCAAACCAACGGGGGGCGCTTGACGGTCGCGAGCGCGTCGGCAATGCGCTCGACGTACCGCGTGGGCAGGACAAGGGTGGCTGCCATCGCCGAACAGAATTTTAGAAAATCGCGGCGGGTCACGCCTTGACGTGCGAGGACGTTCTCTAAACCCGGAGAGAAATCGTTCATCGAGTCCTCCCTTCCTTGGCATGGACGTTACCATGCGGCTGGGAATACCCTGAGTGATAGAGGCAAGTGACGACACTCGACGCTGTCACAACGTCTGGCTCAGGGCAACTTTTCAACTATGCGGAGACTTGCTTTGGTTCACCTCCTGTCTCGGCAGACGATTCTTTTTGCGCGGCAACCGTAAGCACGAGTTCCTTGAGTTCCGCGAGCGCGTGGCGGATCTGCTCCAGTTCCTCTGCATGTAAGCGTTGATATGAATCGAGTTGTTGCTCGAGTCGCAAGACGCGGTACGCAACATCGGAAGGTGGAACGACAGACATTGTTCCTCCTGAGTGCCTCACCCCCTACCCCCATCCCCCTCCCCCCTCTCCTAGCGTTGAACTTCACGCTAGGCGAGGGGGAGGGGG
>DHFK01000198.1 GCA_002400365.1 Anaerolineales bacterium UBA4826
GAGCATAGTCAAGTTTGCCGCGAATTTTGGCATGCTTCCTCCTTGTTCCATTTGAATTTTCCCACAATATCCGCGCCGGGCGTGACGACACCAATGCGCGCGTGCGCGCCATGCCGTCCAAGCGCGTTCGTCAGCGCGACTTGCAAATCGTTCGTCGCAGTCGCGCCGATTTGCCGCGCCGCGTCGTCCGCGATGCCATCGGTCACGAGGACGATGTTCGCCCGTTGGCGCGTCTGGTCGTACGCAAGGTACGTCGCGGCGGCGACCCCATCGGTAATTTCGCCGCGCTCGACCAGCGGAATTACTTTGTCGCCCGGCGTCGTACCGAGCGCGACGAGTTGCGGATGATCGGGCGCGATCCCTTCGGGCGCAGGAATCAGCAGAATCAACGTACCGCCGTCGCGGACGAGCATCCCGCACCCGTTGATTGGCTTGAACCCTTGCCACAAATCGCGATCGGCGGGATGCGAACTCGCGACGATGATGTCTGGGCGCTCGCTTAACTCAAGCGTGTAAATCGGGCGCGCGATTTCGACGCCCGCGCGATGCGCTTGGACGACATTGCCCGCAACAACCGCGACAACTTGCGCGTCACGATTCAGCACGACGTTGACGATGAACTTCAATCCCGATTTGATCGCGATCTCTTCCATCTCGCGCCGCACAGGATTATCCACCGCGCCGAGAATTTCGTACACGCGCGGTCCCGCCATCAAATGCGTCTTTGCCGTCGTCAGCGCGCTCGTCATCCCAGGTTGCACCATCTTTGCGCCGCCCGCCCAGCCCGCGTACATATGCGGAATGATGTTGCCGACCGCAATGCTGATGTCACTTTCGATGTACTTGCGGCTGACGAAAATCGGAATGCCGAGCGGCGTCACCCCGAGGTCAACGAAATCGGCAGGATCCTGCGAAAGATTTTCGACGCGGACGCGCGCGCAAACCTCCGCGCCGTAGCGCGCGATGCGCTCGTGTTCACTCATCGCGCGGTGCGTGCCCAGCGCGATTAGCGCGGTGATGTCGCGATCGGGCACGCCCGCCGCGTTCAGTTCGCCGAGCAGGATCGGCAAAATATCTTTTTGCGGCGTCGAGCGTGTGCCATCGTCCACGAGAACCACGGTGCGCGTGCCGTGCCGCGCGACGAGTTCGCGCAACGGCGGCGAACCAATCGGCGCGCGAATCGCCGCGCGCACCGCGGCTGTGAGATTCGCAACGGGCGGCGTGTCTTTCGGACTTGCAACCCAAGCCAGATTTTCTTCAGACACGCACAAAGTTTTGGTAGTGTGTCCGTACGGAAGTAAGAGTGCCTTATCCATCTCCATCTCACTTCCGTGCCATTGCGCGCTTTGCCGCGTTCACAATATCGCTCACGCTCAACCCGTACTTGTCCAGCAACTCGGCGTACGGTCCCGATTCCGCGAACGTATCCGCGAGGCCGACGCGTTCCATCGGCACAGGATCGCTTGTGACGAGCGTCTCTGCGATTGCGCCGCCCAGCCCGCCGAGGATGCTGTGCTCCTCAACGGTGACGATAGCGCGCGTCTCGCGCGCGCAACGCAACACCAATTCGGTGTCGAGCGGCTTGAGCGTGTGCAATTCGGCAACGCGCGCGCGAATGTTTTGCGCCGCCAGTTGCTTCGCCGCAAGGAGTGATCGCGCGACCATCACACCGCAACAAATGATCGCCATATCCGCGCCATCACACAAAACTACGCCTTTGCCAATTTCGGGCGCGTACGCGTCGGTAAAGATTTGCGGTACTTCGTTGCGGCACAATCGAAAGAACACGGGCCCTTGCCAATCCGCGACGCGCGACAATAATTTTTTCACCGCGAGCGGATCAGCGGGAACGACGACGGTCATATTTGGCAACGCGCGCATTGTCGCGATGTCGGAAATGGACTGATGGGTGGGCCCATCGAACGAATCGGACAAGCCGCTGTACGCGCCCGCGAGTTTCACGTTCTGCTGACCGTAACACAAGTGCGTGCGAACCTGTTCGAGTGCGCGCGTCGCAAACAGAAACGAAAATGTATTGGCGATGGGAATGTAACCGCCATTCGCGAGCCCGACCGCGACATCCACGAGGGCGGGCTCCGCGATGCCGACATTGAAAAAGCGCTCGGGGTACACCGCCTCGAACATTCCACTGTGATCGGAGTTGGACACGTCTGCGCTCAATACGACAACCTGCGGATGCGTCTTGCCCAGCTCGACCAACGCCTCGCCGTATGCTTTCCGCATTGAAAGCGGATCGCCCCAGGTTTCTCGAATCAGTTCTGCCATCGGGCCACCGCCTCTTGCAACTCACCGAGCGCCGCCTGAAATTGCTTTTCGTTCGGCGGACTGCCGTGCCAGTAATGATCGTTTTCCATAAAACTAACGCCCTTGCCTTTCGTCGTGCGCGCGACGATGATCACGGGCTTGCCGTGAATTTCGTCCGCGTGATCGAGCGCATCAAGAATCTCCGCAACGTTGTGTCCGTGAATCTCGACGACGTGCCAGCCGAACGCGCGCCATTTGTCGGCAATCGGTTCGGTGGGCATAACCTTGGTCGTCGTCCCAGTTTGCTGAACGCCGTTATAATCCAAAATCACTTTCAGATTGTCGAGTTGAAATTTCGCGGCGACGAGTGCGCCTTCCCAGATCACGCCTGCATTGATTTCGCCGTCGCCGAGAATCGCGTAGACGCGGCGTTTCGATTTGGCGAGCCGCGCGGCGAGCGCCATCCCCGCGCCAATCGCGAGGCCGTGACCGAGTGGACCCGCAGGCACTTCGATCCCCGGTGTCTTTTGGCGTTCGGGATGTCCTTGAAGATGGCTATTGAGCTCGCGGAAGGTCATTAACCATTCGACGGGGAAAAAGCCGCGCTGGGCGAGACAGGTGTACAACATCGCGCACGCGTGACCTTTGGAGAAAACGAGGCGGTCGCGATCGTGCCAATTAGGGTCGGCGGGATTGACGCGCAGGTGGTGAAAGTACAGCGCCGTCAAAATCTCCGCGCTCGAAAATGCGCCGCCGAGATGTCCTGTTTGATGCGCGTACACCATTTGCAAAACCTGAATGCGAAATTCGTACGCGCGCCGCGATAAATCTGCGATCATTTCGGGAGCGTGTTTGGTGCCGTAAGGATAAACGCGCATTGCCATACAAACCCTCATTCTGTTATGCGAGCACGGTGTCGTACAAGTATCGCAGCGACAGATTCGGATTCCGTTGCGCCATCACGTTCAGCATCTCATCGCGCGGGATGCGCTCCGTAAACGATTCAAGTTTGCGCGTGATGCGCGTGACGACGTTGAACGTCTCGACCGTATCGCACTCTTTCGAGAAGACATCGTACGCGTACCAATCATCGGTATAGCCGATTTCTTTGAGATAGAAAAAGAATTCGACAAATTCCCAAAAGTGAAACGCGCCGGGGAGCATATCCCAGTCCCAGTTGCGATCGTTATCGTTGAGATGCACGTAGAATAACCTGCCCGCGCGCGACAACAGCGCCGCCGATTGCGCGGGACGCTCGCCCGACAAGAGCGCGTGTCCGATGTCGAGCGTCACACCCAGGTTGTGCGCGCCGACCGATTGGCAGAACGCGAGCGTCTCGCCCGCCGAGCCGAGCAAGCAACGCGTGCGCGGATCGTTCCACTTGTACTCGATGCACACTTTGACGTTGCGATTGTGCGCGCAAATCGCGGCGAATGTTTCTTCGGCGAAACGATACGCATCGAGGTAATTCATCTCGAAGACGTAATCGTGCCCATCGTTCAGCGGACAGGTTGAAAGGCGCGGCGCGCCGAGTTCGACGGACAAATCCATCGCGCGCTTGAAATCGTCCACGACCTCCGCGCGCTCCACCGCACTCTGTGATGAGAACGCGCCGCGTAGCCACTTGCCTGAACGTCGCGAGCGGACGTTGATTGCCGCAACGCCCAAACCGCTATCGCGCAACAACGACTTGAGCAACGCAACGTCCGCAAAGTCAGCGGGGTAGCACAACTCCAAGCCATCCAGGTTTTCAACTTGCTTGGCGAGCGCGAATTTTTCTGGCAACGTGCGGTCGGGCTTGTAGGCAATGTAGCGATTGCGTGATTCACCCAGAAACGCCGTAATGATGGCAAGTTTGTTCATCGTGTTCTCTTGATACTGCCACAGAGCGCACGGAGAACACAGAGAAAAACCAAAATTCCCTCTGTGTTCTCTGTGTCCCCTGTGGCTTTTTGACTAGAGCAGAGTACGCAGATACGCGATTCCGTCGCGCACCCAGGTTTCTTCCTGCGCGAGCGTCGCGTCCGAATCATCGAGCCGATCCATCCACGCTTCGACGAGCAGGTTGGGCGCGCGCTTTGCCGCGCGGATTGCCGCGATCATTTCGCGTAAATCTACGCGCCCCTTGCCCAACGCGCAACCCGCAACGTAGAATCCCATGTTGACACGCGTGACGACGCCATCCTTCGCGTGCACCGAAACGGTGTACGGCGCGAGCGCGGCGACAACCTCATGGGGACCAATCAACTGGCTGATCGAATTCAACGAGTCGAGACAGATGCCAACATGCGGATCATCAATCGCGCACAACAACGTCGCAAGTTCAGAGGGCAACAAGTCAAAGTGATTTTCAATTGCGAGTGTCACATTCGCCGCGCGCAACGTGGGCAGGAGGTCGCGTAGCATCGGCGCGAGGTCGGCGACCGTGGGACACCAATCGCCGTGGCTCAGTACAACCCGCAAGATGCGCGCGTCGAGTCTTTGCGCGACGACAATGTTGCGCCGCAGTTGTTCGGGATGACTGCCCGCGATGCCGACTTCGAGCGCCAGTCCCAATTGTTGCGCGTGCCGCGCGATTTCACTCAGCGTTGCGTCCGACATTTCGTCGAGCGCAAGATTTTCGAGAATTTGTACGACCTCTGCACCCAGCGACGTCGATTTTTTGAGCAAGCCGAACACATCCAACGCGCGCGTGCTAATTGCCCAGCGAAACGCGTAACTGCTCACTCCGATTTTCATGTAAATTGGATTCTCCCCAACCCGTGTCTTTCAATCCCTGGGCGAGTTCCTCCGCAGCGGTATGGATTGTCTCGCTAATCAACTGTTCGGCTTGAGCGGCGTCGCGCGCGCGCAGTGCCGCAAGGATGCGGCGGTGCCGCACGGCGGATTGCGTGCCCCATATCCTTCCCCAGTTCACCTCCAACTGTGCGAGTCCGCGCGCTTGCCGCGTGCGCGCCCACAATCCGACGATGACCTCTTTCAGCGGCTCGTTGTCGCAACGGCCATAAATCGTCTTGTGAAACTCCCAGTCCTTCTCGATGAGCCGCGCCATATCGGACTGTTGAACAAGTTGTTCTTGCTCGGAGATGATTCGTTCGAGTCGCGCAAAATCATCGTCGGTCAAATGCGCGCACGCCTCGCGCGCAGCCAGCCCTTCGACGACGCGGCGCACGGCGAACAAATCGCGCACCGCTTTGATCGAAACAGGACGGACGATGGTTCCCTTGCGCGGCACGTCAACGGCGAGACCGCGCTGACGGAGTTGCTGAAGCGCATCCCGCACTGTGACGCGCGACACTCCGAATTGCCCGCCTAACTCGGTCTGCACAAGATGCTCGCCTGGCTTGAGCGCACCAGTTTGA
The DNA here is from genome assembly GCA_002400365.1 of Anaerolineales bacterium UBA4826. Taxonomy (GTDB): domain Bacteria; phylum Chloroflexota; class Anaerolineae; order UBA4142; family UBA4142; genus UBA4142. The sequence goes on from DHFK01000198.1 coordinate 5,628, forward strand.
ACCATCTCGGCAAGGCGGTCTGCTACACGTGCGCCGATATTTTTCACATCGTCGAGATTGAATTCGGTTTCAACCATCTCGTTTCCCTTTCATCTGTCATACTGTAATACAGTATAACAAGAATCAAAACGCTTGTCAACATTGACATTGCAGAAATAATATGATACAATGTTTCCAATAATTTGAAACATTGTTTCCAAATAGGAGAATCCAGTGAGCATTGTCTCTGTTCAACGAGCCCTCGTCATCCTCCGCCACATGGCAACATCCCCAAATGGCGTCAGCGTTCGCGAAACAGCGCGCGCGCTGGGCTATAATCCCTCCATCGTGCAGAAAAGTATGCAGGCGTTGGTCTCGCAAGATTTCGCGATTCAAGATGCCATCACGCAACACTACTCGCTCGGTCCCGCCGCGTTGCAAGTTGGCTTGGCTGGACTGGCAAAGTCAGAGTTGCGGCAGGTTGCGCGCCCGCATCTTGAACGACTTGCCGCGACCACGCGCGAAACCGCCCTGCTTGGCATTCGCCTGGGCGATCACGCGATCTACGTTGATAAGGTGATCAGCCCGAACGAAATTCGTCTCGATCCTCCAGTCGGCGCGGTGCGTCCGTTCAACTGCACGGCGATTGGCAAGGCGTTGCTGGCGTACATGCCCGCTGAAGAAATGGAACGACTTGCCCACAGCGGCGCGTTCGTAACAGCAACGACGAATTCAGTGACTGATCTCACGGCGTTGAAACTCGAAATGGAGCGCGTGCGCGAACGCGGCATTGCGATCGACCGCGAAGAGTTCGCGCTCGGCGCGATGTGCGTCGCCGCGCTGGTGCGAAATCACGAGGGGGTCGTGGTCGCGTCGGTCAACGTCTCTGGCCCCGTGCAGAGAATGCAATTGGCTGAGAATGAACATATCGCGCAAGTGATTGCAGCGGCAAAAGCCATTTCCGCCGCGCTCGGCTATCGAGGTTAAGACATGTCCGATATTGTTTGGGTCAAAGAACTAACGATAGACGCGCTCGCGCCCGTCGCGGGTCTTGAAGGTCGCTGGCATCGTTGGGTTACGCCGGCGAAAGAAAATCGCGGCATGGTTTTCGCGATGGGGCAATTGCAGCCAGGTCAAGTCGCGGGGTGGCACGAGCATCCCGAACCAGAAGTCTTTTTCGTGCTCGAAGGTCGCGGCGAGGCGCGCTGGCGTGAAGTGGATGAAGAGCATCACGCGGAACTGCGCCCTGGAGTCGCATTCTACAAGATCGGCGGTGTGCCGCATCAGATGATCAATCTGGGCAACACTCCGCTCATCGGCATCGCGCTCAAAGTGGGCGGCGCATGACCGAGTCGTATGTCATCGCCAGCGACATCGGCTCGGGCGGGTGCAAGACGCTCATCGTCAACGCGCACGGGCGCGTGATTGCCAACGCGCAGCAAGAGTATCCGACCGCGTATCCCAAGCCAGGTTGGGTCGAGCAAAATCCCGACGCTTGGTACGCCGCGTTTTGCGCGACCGTGCGCGCGGTGCTGAGCGAATCGCGCATCGCGCCACAGGATATCGTTGCGGTTGGCATCGTCGGCGTGACGCACAACGCGGTCCTGCTCGACGCGCACGACCGCCCACTCTGCCCCACGATTCTCATGTTCGACACGCGCAGTACCGCGCAAGTGCAGCGGATTCTGGCGTGTTGGGGCGCGACGGTATGGGAGCAAACGCTGAATGATGTTACGCCGGTGTGGACGTGGCCCCAACTGTTGTGGATTCGCGAGAATCAACCCGAGGTCTGGCGCGCGGCGCGACGCTTGCTCTTTCCGAAAGATTACGTGCGGCATCGCCTCGCGCCTGCGTTTGTGACTGATGTAATTGACGCGGGTGGCACACTCCTCTTCGACCCTGTACGCGAAGAATGGATTCAACCATTTTGCGATGACCTGGGCATCGAACCCGATTGGTTGCCGCGCGTAGTGAACCCGATGGATATCGTTGCGCGCGTCAGTCCGCAAGGCGCGGCGGATACAGGGCTTGCCATCGGCACACCTGTCATCGCTGGCACAACCGATACCGCTTCCGAAGTGCTTGGATCGGGCGCGATTCGGCCTGGCACTGCCATCGTCAAACTTGCGAGCGTCGGGCGCATCGCCGCAGTGACGTGCGCGCCAGCCCGCGCGAACCACATCCTCAACTATCGCCACGTCTTCCCTGGTCTCTGGTATCCAGGCACCGCGAGCAAGTACGCCGCGTCCGCGTATCGCTGGCTGCGCGATGTCATCTGGCATAACGTTCACGACAAGGAGATTTACCGTTTGATGGACGAAGCCGCCGCGGGCGCGCCCGTCGGTTGCGACGGCTTGGTGTTTCATCCGCACTTGATGGGCGAGTGGGCGCCACACTGGGACGAACGGATGCGCGGCGATTTCATCGGCTTGACCGCGCGGCACACGCGCGCACATCTGACCCGCGCAGTGCTCGAAGGCGTCGCGTTCGCGCTCAAGGACGCGCTCGCGGAGATGGAATCACTCGGCATGAACGCGCAAGACATTCGCTTGATCGGGCAAGGATCGAAGAGTGCGCTGTGGGCGCGCATCGTTTGCGACGCACTCAATCGTCCACTGCGCATTCCAGAGCAACCCGACGCGGTGTACGGCGGCGCGCTCATCACCGCGATGGGTGTGGGGCTGATCGAACGGACGCCCGCCACGCTCGACCGGACCATCGCGATGCGTCACACGCTTGAGCCAGAACTTGATGCGGCGAACGCGTGCGCGCAGTTGTTTGAGATTTATCGCGAGACGGATGTGGCGCTCCGTTCCGTCTCGATGCGTTTGCACACGTTTGAACATCAGCAAGCGAATTTGATGGCGCAATAAACTTTCATTTCTGCGCGAATCCACGCAAATCAGGAAAAAGTCATTGGCGAAGATGCGCGGAGACGCGCGGATGAAAATCCGGTGCTCTGGTGACAAGGAATGAGTTGAATGTATCCACTACAACGTCAGATGATTGAAACCGAGTTGGCAGACATTGTCGGTCGCGAGTGGATATTGATCGACGAGTCGGACCGACTGATCTACGGCGTGGACAATTTCTGGGTGCCGCGGATGATGGTGGATCGCCACCAAGTTCCGCCGCTCCCGGATTTCGTCGTCTTGCCCGAGTCGGTCGAGCAAGTCGCGAAAATCGTGAAACTCGCGAACGTGTATCGCATCCCCGTTATTCCCTGGGGCGGTGGTTCGGGTTCGCAAGGTGGCATTATGCCTGTTTATGGTGGCATCACCATGGACTTGAAACGACTCCAGCGCGTTTTGGAAATCAACGCGGGAACACAAACGGTCACCGCGCAGACCGGCATCAACGGCTATGATTTAGAGTCCGCGCTGAACGATGCTGGCTACACTCTGCCCCAC
>DHFK01000025.1 GCA_002400365.1 Anaerolineales bacterium UBA4826
GTACTGCGCGTGGCAGAATGCGGCGAAATTCCTCTCGAACTCGGCAACCTCTTTACCGAGAATGAACGAGGTGTTGTTCACGACGCGCTGCATGGCGGCATCAATTTCGGGTTTGATGGCTTGGTACTGTGCTTTGAGATCAACGAGGGGAATCATCATCGCCTTTCTTGAGTTGGAAGCAAACTGACAATCATCTTCACCCTCGTTTGGAGAACACAAACTTCGTTAAGGGGCCGCAGGTCGTAGCGATCTCGGTCAGCCAGACTGTCTGTTTTGCGTCATCCACTCACGACACGCAGCCACAAGCGCCCGCGCGGTTTCCAACCCGCGTCTCGCATCATCCAGCGCGTAGACCTGACCCGGAGTTAGGTCCGGTAACCCATTGGGATAGCGAGTCGGGATATAAAATTTGTCCAATAGTGCTCCGCGCGCCACCCATTTGTCCAGGTCTGGCAAACTGCCGCGCTCGGGAAAATCCACAATCAGTCGCTGGATCGAATGCCCCCAAGGATCTGCGTCAACCAGATACCACAATGCTTTGACCGCTTTCTCGCCGCTCTGCTGCGCATAAAAACACGCCTGCGCGTACGCGCCGCTCTGTAACAACGTATCGGCTGCTTGTAGGTCTTCTTCAGCCGTCCGTAGCCAACGCTCCGCCTCATACCGATTCTTGGTTTGACTCGTAGATCACCTTCCCCTCTCGCAACGCCCCGGCAATAAACGGCCGCGCGGAGATACGCGACAATTCCTGCGGTGTATAGATCAACAAATCCACGTCTCGTCCCGGAACCGCCTCCACAATCGCGCGCAAGAGATCGTCGTAGCGATCCAGAAACCGTTTGTCGGTCTCCTGAATCAGGATCAGATCAAGGTCGCTCCGCCGCGAGACCTCGCCACGCGCGAACGAGCCAAACACAATTGCGCGGCGCACCTGTTGCCTTTCTAGAATGGGGCGCAATCGCCTTGCAATCTCACCCAGTTGATCCATTGCCATTCACCCGCCGCCCCCTTGGCAGGTCTTTCACGCGGGTAATCACAGTTCCTTGCCTTGCTCTTGAATCCGCTGGCGCAACCGCTCGGTCGCCATCTCCAACTCGATCAAGTCCACTTGAAAGCCGGGAACCACCCGTTCGACCGCGCTCCACGCACGCCAGATCACTCCGGGCTTCAAACCCTCCACCGCCAAGTCAAGATCGGATCGGGCATGGAACCAACCGCCGTGGGATAGAGAGCCAAAAGCAACTACCCGCGTTGCGCCGTATTCTCGCTTTAGAAATGTAGCAGCGCGACGCGCGAGTCGCCAGGCCTTACGCCGCCGCCGCGTCATCTCCTGTTGCTGCGATCGCCAACGGCGTTGCGCTGCACGGCGGTAGATACTCAACTCTTTCTTGGTCAACTTTGTGCTCATACCCGCATGCGCCCCTTTGGCTTTCAATCAACTGCTTGCCGGTGACGAGCGACGTGGAACCTGCATCCATCCAACTACCTACGCTTTCCTCTCTCCTCTTTCCTCTACCATCTCTTCCCAGGCGCGCTCCGCCCTTCCAACAACGCGGGTTGCCGGAATCAATAGATCTCACTGGCGCTGTGTCTGAGCGGTGGCTGAGAAAACTGGTTGCCGAACGACCAAGGCACAAAGAATCAGCGCCACCGCGATTACTTGCGCGGGCGCGGAATCCTTGTGCCTTGGTCGAGATTATCCCAACTTCCTCCTACGACCACGGCCAGACAACCGCACTCGCGAGACTGCTAGGACGATCAAACTAACTATACGCAGAAATTGCGACAAGTCAATATCCCCCGGTTAAGGTTTTTTAACGATTGCAGATCGCGCTACCTCTTCGGATTGCTCATTGGGAAAGGGCGGCTCGATGAAAATTCCCGATCGGGGGCGCCGGTTCCACAAGGTTCACGCCGGATCCAACGCGGCGCGCCGGGTATACCGGCGGCGCGCTGCTTTTCCAGTTGGCAGTAAATGGCCATGGCCCACCACTCACCAGTCCGCAACCGTCAATGAAAAAGTTGTCCAGCCCGTCAGTGCCATGGGCGGTCGTTTGTGAGTCGAACGTGACATCCGCATAAAAAGACCCGCCAAAGGCAAAGTGATTGTTGACGATCGGCGCTGGTCCCGGGTGTGTAATCTTGTAATGGCTCAGACTACAATCCGGAACATTGATGTAAATGGCAAAGTTCGCGACGGCAGCGCGATCGCCGTTCACATAGAACTCGTCTTTGGCATCGCCGCTTTGCCACAAGCCCGGCTGAGGTCCTGGCGGCGGCGTGGGGGTCGGCGTGGGCGTCGGAGTTGGGGTTGGCGGCGGATAGCCGCGCCGCATCAAAGGCAGAAAAGCCAGAGCATTCGTTACTTGATGGCTCACCGCCGACGAAATACTCGTCGCAAAGTTGCCGTCTCCCCCATACGTGGCGATCAGCGTCTTGCTCCCGACCGCAGCAAACGTCATCTGGCAACTCGCTGCCGCGACTGTCCCGGCGCACTGCGTCGTCCCATCGCTCACCGTTACATTGCCCGTCGGCGTACCACTCCCCGGCGCGCTGGCTGTCACAAGGTAACTCACTGTCACCGCTTGACCGACCGCCGACGGATTAGGCAAGTGCGCCGTGACCGTCGTCGTCGTGTTCGCCTTGTCCACCGCCAGAGCCAACTCCGTCGAAGTGCTGGGCCTGTAGCTGCTGTCGCCGGCGAAAGCCGCGGTGATGGCGTGGCTGCCCACTCCTAGCGCGGCTGTGCTGAAGGTCGCCTGGCAGTTCTCGTTTAGCGTCCCGCTACCGAGCGCGCTCGAGTTATCTGCGAACGTCACCGCGCCAGTCATCGCGCACGCGGCTGGCGTCTTGCCTTGCGCCGGCAACTTGGGACGATGCCCCGTGCTGGTGGCTACCGTCGCCGTGAACGTCACCGTTTGACCAAAGACTGGCGTTGTGGTCGAAGCCGCCAGCGTCGTCGTCGTGTTCGCTTTGTTCACCGTGTGCGCGACGCCGCNNGACTGAGTAATTCACCGCGTACGGTTGACCGGCGATCGTGGCAGTTTCCAGCGCGGCGGCGTTGGTGATCGTCGCCAGCGTATCGGCTTTGTTCACCGTGTGCGCCGTACCCGTGGACGTACTGGCGTTAAAGTTGCTATCGCCTTGATAGACTGCCGTAATCATCTTATTGCCGGCGGTGATCGGCGTCAGTGGGCAACTCCCTGTGGCAACTGTCCCCGTGCAATTGACCGTTCCGTCGCTAACGACCACATTCCCGGTCGGCGTGCCGCCTCCCGGCGCGACAATCGCCACGGTGTAGGTTACTGCCACCGGCTGTCCGACGACCGATGGATCAGGCGACTTGTCAACGATCACCGTCACCGTATTGGCTTTGTTCACCGTGTGCGCGACGCCGCTCGACGCCGGACTCGCGTTAAAGTTGCTATCGCCCTGATACGTCGCCGTCAGCGTCTTGTCGCCCGCCGTCGTCGAAACCAGGTTGCACGTCCCCGCCGCCACGGTCCCCGCGCAACTGTCCGTCCCGTCGCTCACGACGACACTGCCAATCGGCGTCCCATTCCCAGGACTCGTCACGGCGACCGAGTAATTCACCGCGTAACCTTGACCG
>DHFK01000239.1:0-4760 GCA_002400365.1 Anaerolineales bacterium UBA4826
AGCCTGTTATCCCCGGGGTAGCTTTTGTCCGATAAGCCACGACCGTTCCACACCGAGTCGTGGGATCACTAAGCCCGACTTTCGTCTCTGCTCGACTTGTAGGTCTCGCAGTCAAGCTCCCTTGTGCCTTTGCACTCAGCGGCTGGTTTCCATTCAGCCTGAGGGAACCTTTGGGCGCCTCCGTTACCTTTTAGGAGGCGACCGCCCCAGTCAAACTGCCCGCCTGGCACGGTCCGTCCGCCGGATCACGGCGAGACGTTAGGGTCGAAATTTCTTGAGGGTGGTATTTCAACGTTGGCTCCACCGAGCCCGCAAGCCCAGCTTCCAAGCCTCCCACCTATCCTACGCACAACAAACCTCAACTCAATGCCAGGGTACAGTAAAGCTCCACGGGGTCTTTTTGTCCTAGTGCGGGTAAATGGCATCTTCACCACTAGTTCAATTTCGCCGGGTCCTCCGTTGAGACAGCGCTCAACTTGTTACTCCTTTCGTGCGGGTCGGAACTTACCCGACAAGGAATTTCGCTCTAGTTTGTTACTGCTCCGATTGGAGCGAGCCGGTCATTTCTGCCGGCTTCCTCATGTCGCCATAAGGTACGGACTATATCTTCGCACTACTGCGCGTCTGGCGTATAGTCTCTGAGGATTCTCGTTCTCACGAGTCTTTCCTGCTGGTTATCTGCACTTGACACGTTGTCACCTTCCTTTCGGTTGGTAGTGCAAGATACTCATCAGACTTTCCAGCATATAGCCAGTTTTTACTAAGGCTACGTAGTAACCTTAGGACCGTTTATTACTGTTGCACGATTTCCGTGCGGCTTGTTCAGCCCTCCATATCGCCATGGAGATCGGACTATATCATCGCACAAAGATCAGCGGCGTTACGTTCGATCTTTGTGGGCTTGGCGTATAGTCTCTGAGGATTCTCAGTCTTGAATCGAATCGAGAATTTCTTGGTCATCACGATGACGTTTGCTCACTTCGTTGTTCATCTGATTTCGGAGATAAACAATCTCACGAACACCATCGGATGTCAGATGCTTACCTTGACACATCATCTCACAAATCCGAGCGAATACTTCAAGCGTTTGGTTCTTGCTTGGAGAACGCAACAGATATTTGCGAAAGAACGGAATCACTTTATCATTGAGGTCTCGAAAACTGTTGACCTCAAAGTAGTGAACTCCATCCCCCCTTCGCCGAATCGTACCACATCCCAGGGTTTCTTGTATGAGTTCAAGAATGTGTCGCTCACGCTGTGAGACGTTGAAACAAGCTCCAACGCGCCATCCAAGTTTTCGGTCGTTGACCTTCTTGATGCTGACGTTGAAACTTCCTTCGCCATCTACAAATCCAGCGAGGTAGTGTCCGGTTCCATCTAAAGAATCTCGTTCGCTCATCTGACTGAGCCTTTCCTGCTGATTGCCTGCACTAGACACTTTGTTACAGCCACTTTCGTAGCGAGTAGTGCTAGATACTCAGGGTTTCCAGCATATAGCCAAGTTTATTAGCGTAACTACAACGGTCGAGTTTATAGTTACGGCCGCCGTTCACCGGGGCTTCAGTTCAAAGCTTTGGCTCGCCTTGCGGCAAACCTGACCTCTCCCTTTAACCTTCCGGCACTGGGCAGGAGTCAGCCCCTATACATCCGCTTGCGCGTTTGCAGAGACCTGTGTTTTTGTTAAACAGTCAGTCGAGCCGCTTCGCTGCGACTCACCGGCGCTTTGTTATTCACGGACGCCAGTGAGCCACCCTTCTCCCGAAGTTACGGGTGCATTTTGCCGAGTTCCTTAACGGAGGTTCTCCCGATCGCCTTGCATTTCTCATGCCGCCTACCTGTGTCGGTTTGCGGTACGGGCACCCGAGTTTCAACGCTTAGAGGCTTTTCTCGGCAGTTGGGAATCGCTCACTTCTGGCCTTGCGGCACCGCCCACTGCTCAGGATCCAGCCGCGGATTTACCAGCGGCTCTCAACTCCCTTGCAGCTTAGCACCTACCATGTCCGATAGGCAGGCTGAGCTATCCTACTGCGTCACCCCGTCGCTCTACTCAGGTGGTTCCGGAATATTAACCGGATGTCCATCGCCTACGACTCTCGTCCTCGGCTTAGGGCCGACTAACCAGACGCGGATTACCCTTGCGTCTGAACCCTCAGGCTTCCGGCGTTGGCGTTTCTCGCGCCAATTTCGCTACTTATGCGAGCATTCTCACTTCCGATCGCTCCACCCGTCGTCGCCGTCGGGCTTCACGGCAATCGGAACGCTCCCCTACCACTCGTTGCCGAGTTCGTGAAATCGGTGCTCGGCTTGAGCCCCGTTACATTTTCCGCGCGAGATCGTTTGACCAGTGAGCTATTACGCACTCTTTAAAGGGTGGCTGCTTCTAAGCCAACCTCCTGGCTGTCAGAACAATCTCACATCGTTTCCCACTTAGCCGAGACTTGAGGACCTTATTCGACGATCTGGGCTGTTTCCCTTTTGACTACGAAGCTCATCCCACGTAGTCCAACTCCCGTATTTGGAGTGGCGGCATTCGGAGTTTGGTTTGGGTTGGTAAGCTTGATGCCCCCTAGCCAATCCAGTGCTCTACCTCCGCCACTAAACATACGAGGCTGGCCCTAGAGCCATTTCGGGGAGAACCAGCTATCTCCCGGTTCGTTAGGCATTTCACCACCTACTCACAGGTCATCCCATCGTTTTGCAACACAAATGAGTTCGGTCCTCCACGACGTGTTACCGTCGCTTCAACCTGCCCATAAGTAGCTCACCGGGTTTCGGGTCTACTCCCTGCGACTGAGCGCCCTATTCGGACTCGCTTTCGCTACGGATCCGCATGTGACTTGCTTATCCTTGCCACAGAGAAGTAACTCGCTCGCTCATTCTTCAAGAGGCACGCGGTCAGACCTTCCAGCAGGTCCCGCTTGCGCGGGACACACATCTGGCATAGTCCTTCCACTGCTTGTAAGCACACGGTTTCAGGTTCTATTTCACTCCCCNNCCTTTCCCTCACGGTACTGGTTCACTATCGGTCGCCAAAGGTATTTAGCCTTAGAGAGTGGACTCCCTGGCTTCCCACAGGATTAGCGTGCCCCGTGGTACTCAGGAACTCGGCGAAAGTTTGATCTTTGTCGCGTACGGGGCTATCACCCGCTTTGACGGAACTTTCCAGAATCCTTCCGCTAAAGATCAAATTGGTAACTTTCATCTGCCAAGCCCTACAACCCCCACACATCTTACGATGTATGGGTTTAGGCTTTTCCCCGTTCGCTCGCCACTACTAGGGGAATGATCTCTTTTCCTCGGGGTACTGAGATGTTTCAGTTCCCCCGGTGCCCTCCCACGCATCTATGGATTCAACGCGCAGGTACTCGAGCATAACCTCGAGTGGGTTACCCCATTCGGAAATCCGCGGATATAACGCCTGCTGACGGCTTCCCGCGGCTTATCGCAGCCAACCACGTCCTTCTTCGGCCTTTGGCGCCAAGGCATCCGCCATGTGCTCTTAGTAGCTTATCTCTCGGGATACTGACGAATTGAAACCTTGGCATCGCGCAATCTCTCGATTGCACGATCATTGCCATTGGTGTGTATTGCAGAATACACACCGCGCAAACATTCTAGGGAATGTTTGCGTTTACCTTCTGTTCAGTTGTTAAAGTGCAAAACTTACCTCTAGCGTTTGAATCGCTAGCGACTGCCGACTTTATCGGCAATCGTCAGAGATCTGCGCGCCTCGGAGACACAAAACGGCCTGGCATATCGCCAGGCCGCTCGAAAGGCAGAACGATAATGTCAGAAATTCGCGCTATTCCGTTCGGATCTCCAGTTTATCGAACATATTCTTGAAGTCACACCTCACGAACGCTATTATACACAGAACCTTTGCGCTGTCAAGATTGACCCTCGGCTCGTCAAACCATGGAGCCGAGGGGATTCGAACCCCTGACCTCCGCCTTGCAAAGGCGGCGTTCTCCCAACTAAACTACGGCCCCGGGTAAAATTTCAGATTTCGGATTTTCGATTTCAGATTTGCCCGAGGTCGTTCGATCTGAAATCTGAAATCACCAATCAGAAATTCCCATGGGCCTTTGTGGACTCGAACCACAGACCTTCCCCTTATCAGAGGGATGCTCTAACCAGCTGAGCTAAAGGCCCGTCTAGTCCGATAGTCCTATAGTCGGATAGTCACATAGTCAAGAGCGAACGACCAACGACTATCAGACCATGAGACTACTTGACTAACTAACCTTAACAACTGAAGAGTGGTAGGAAAGAGCGAAGAATCGAAGAGAGTTTGGAGTATCGAGTGTGAGACTCGTGTCTCCCTAGAAAGGAGGTGATCCAGCCGCACCTTCCGGTACAGCTACCTTGTTACGACTTCGTCCCAGTCACCAGTCCCACCCTCGGCGGCTCCGTCCTTGCGGTTCGGTCACCGACTTCAGGTGTTACCAGCTCCCATGACGTGACGGGCGGTGTGTACAAGGCCCGGGAACGCATTCAACGCACTATGGCTGACGCGCGTTTACTAGCAACTCCGACTTCATGCAGGCGAGTTGCAGCCTGCAATCTGAACTGAGGACGCTTTTGTGCGATTAGCTCCGCCTCGCGGCTTGGCAACGCATTGTAACGCCCATTGTAGCGTGTGTGTAGCCCAGGACATAAAGGCCATGCTGACTTGACGTCATCCCCGCCTTCCTCCGGAGTTAATCCGGCAGTCTCGCTAGACACATATAACTAGCGAAAGGGGTTGCGCTCGTTGCGGG
>DHFK01000239.1:4825-21258 GCA_002400365.1 Anaerolineales bacterium UBA4826
ATTCCTTTGAGTTTTAAACTTGCGTTCGTAGTCCCCAGGCGGAGAGCTTAACGCGTTTGCTTCGGCACAGACAGGAAACCCTGCCAACACCCAGCTCTCATCGTTTAGAGCGTGGACTACCGGGGTATCTAATCCCGTTTGCTCCCCACGCTTTCGTGCACTCAGCGTCAGAAATGAGCCAGAAAGCCGCTTTCGCCACTGGTGTTCCTCCCGATCTCTACGCATTCCACCGCTACACCGGGAATTCCACTTTCCTCTCTCATCCTCAAGCCAAGCAGTATCGAACGACCTCCCCCAGTTGAGCCAGGGGCTTTCACGTCCGACTGACCTAACCGCCTACGCACGCTTTACGCCCAGTGAATCCGGATAACGCTCGCCTCCTACGTTTTACCGCGGCTGCTGGCACGTAGTTAGCCGAGACTTATTCCGCAGGTACCGTCCTCACTCGTCCCTGCTAAAAGGGCTTTACGACCCGAAGGCCTTCGTCGCCCACGCGGCGTCGCTGCGTCAGGCTTTCGCCCATTGCGCAATATTCCTCACTGCTGCCTCCCGTAGGAGTCTGGNNCCAGTGTGGCTGATCGTCCTCTCAGACCAGCTACCCGTCATCGGCTTGGTGGGCTATTACCTCACCAACAACCTGATGGGACGCGGGCCCCTCTCAAAGCGACCCTTGCGGGTCTTTACGCGACGAAATGAATCATCGAGCGTATGCGGTATTAGCAAACCTTTCGGTCTGTTGTTCCCCACTCTGAGGTAGGTCACCCACGCGTTACGCACCCGTTTGCCACTAACGCCTCATATTGCTACAAAGCGTCCGTTCGACTTGCATGTGTTAAGCACGCCGCCAGCGTTCATCCTGAGCCAGGATCAAACTCTCCGTTGTATTTCAACGTTTGAGTTTACATCCAGAATCTTCGATTCACTTTCTAGGACACGCCAAAGTGGCGCATCCGAACGCTTCTTTCCTACCACTCTTCAGTTGTTAAGGTCCCCCGCCCAGCCGCGCGTGGCGGCGAGCGAACGGGAGGACTTTACCACATCTCTCCGCCCGTGTCAAATCTGGATTTTAGAGAACAAAACCGCCGACTAGGTCGGCGGAGACAACACGAGACTATTCAACGAACTTGCCGGTCCGATGACTTCGCCTAGTCTCGATGCGCCTCCCAGAGAAGATTTGTAACGCCTTGCTCACTTACACCGCTATTATAGCAGAATTTTCTTCTTTGTCAAGTTAAACTTCGCGCCGCCCTTCCAGCGCCCGGGTCAGCGTGACTTCGTCGGCGTACTCCAGATCGCCGCCAACCGGCAAACCGCGCGCGAGCCGGGTCAACTTGATTCCCAATGGCTTGATCAATCGCTCGAGGTACATCGCGGTGGCTTCGCCTTCGAGATTCGGATTCGTCGCCAGGACGATTTCTTGGATGCCTCGATCGCGTTCAAGGCGCGTCAGCAATTCCTGCACGCGCAAATCTTCAGGTCCGATCCCTTCGACCGGCGAGATGGCGCCGTGCAGCACGTGGTACAGCCCACGATACTCGCGCGTCCGCTCGATCGCCAGCACGTCGAGCGGTTCTTCGACGACGCACACGATCGAACGATCGCGCGCTTCGTCGCGACAGATGGCGCAGGGATTCTCTTCGGCAATGTTCGCGCAGATCGAACACGTGACGATGTGATCGTTCAGTTGCGCCAGCGCTTCTGCCAACGCCGCCGCTTGTTCTTTCGGCGCGCGCAAAAGATGGAACGTGAGTCGCTGCGCGGTTTTCGGACCGACCCCCGGCAAGCGATGAAATTCTTCGATCAAGCGCGTGACCGCGCGCGGCGTAGTGTCCATGCCTAACCCAACAACCCAGGCAAACCCAAGCCTCCGGTGATCGCGCTCATTCTTTGCGCCGCCAGTTCCTGCGACTTGTCAATTGCTTCATTCACCGCGGCGACAATCAGATCCTGGAGCATCTCCACATCGCCAGCCATCATGGCGTCTTGCGAGATTTTCACCGCTTGGACTTTTTGCTGACCGCTCACCGTCACCGTCACCGCGCCGCCGCCCACACTTACTTGGATCGTCTCGTTCGCGAGCGCGTCTTGCGCCTCTGTCATTTTTTGCTGCAACGCCTGCAACGCGCCCTGCGCGTTCGCGGGACGCATCCGCGGCATCGGCGCGCCGCGCATTCCTTTCCCCTTGCTCATTACGCCGCTCCCTCGCTGTGAATTTCTGTAATCTGTGCGCCCAATTGACTGACCGCCGCGCGAATCACCGGGTCTTCTGCCACGGCTTTGAGTTTCGCTTTCTTGGGCGACAACACACACTTGACCCGACACTTTTGCCGAAACACCTCAGCCAGCGCCTTTTCGATGACCGCTTTGCCATTTGCCTGTTTTTCAAAGCGGTCGGCGTGGGTCTGATAGTGAAAGCCCAAGTAAACGAGATCGCCTTCTACCTTGATTGGCTCGACATCGCGCAAGAGCGCTTCCGCCGTCTTGTTGTACGGTCGCACCCGCGCCAGCACGCGATCCCAACCCTCGTGCAGCGCGTCCACTGTCAACCCCCCCACAGCGCCGGCAGTCGGCTCGCTATCTACTGATTCCACAATGTTCGGCGGTGGCGCGCTGCTGACTGGGTTCGACGCCGCCGTGCTTGCCTGCGGCGCGGTCGCCGCGCGGCTCGGCGGTTTGGAACTTTGCGGCGGTGGCGCGACGGGCGCGATCGCTCGGGGCGCACTCGCCTCTTCGAGTGTCGCTTCCACCAGCGCGATTTCCAGCGGCAGGGTCGGGTGCGCGCTGGAGCGCAGTTCGAACGCGGCTTGGTTGAACAAGCGAATCGCGCGCACGACCTGATCCGCCGAGAACTGACCGGCGCGTTGCGTCATTTCGGTTTGGGTTTCGGCGGTCAGCGTCAGCGCATCGCCGCTGCCCGCTTTCAGCAAGAGCAGTCCGCGCAGATACTCGACGATCTCGCGCGCGAGTTGGCGCGGGTCTGCGCCATTGTCCACCGCGTTCGCGATGATCGCCAGCCCCTGCGCCACATCTTTCTCCGCCAGCCGCGCCACCAAGTCGCCGACGATTTGTTGCGATGCCGCGCCGAGGACCCCTTGGACTTGCGTCAGTGTGATCTCGCCGCTGCCACAGGACATCAGTTGATCGAGCAGGCTCTCCGCATCGCGCATGGCGCCAGTTGCCTGCCGCGCAATCGCCTCGATCGCCGCCGGTTCGACTTGCAGGTTTTCTTTCGCGGCAATCTCGTTCAAGCGCGTGATGATTTCTTTGAGCGTCAGCCGCCGAAAATCAAACCGCTGGACGCGCGAGATGACGGTCGCGGGAATCTTTTGCGGGTCGGTGGTCGCAAGGACAAAGATGACGTGCGGCGGAGGTTCTTCTAGCGTCTTGAGCAACGCGTTGAACGCCGCGGTGGACAACATATGAATCTCGTCAACGATGTACACTTTGTATTTCGCTTCGCCCGGGCGAAAGTCCACCTTGTCGCGCAAATCGCGCACGTCTTCGACGCTCGTGTTCGACGCCGCGTCAATCTCGATCAGGTCGAGCATGCGCTCTTCGTTGATCGCCTGGCAGACCGCGCACGCGTTGCACGGCTTGTCCGCATTTTCCGAAAGACAGTTGACTGCCTTGGCAAGGATGCGCGCGGTCGTCGTCTTGCCGGTGCCGCGCGGTCCCGCGAACAAGTACGCGTGCGCCACGCGGCCCAAGGCGATCGCATTCTTGAGCGTCGTCCGAATGTGCTCTTGCCCTTCGATCTCGTCGAACGTGCGCGGACGATATTTCAGATACAACGCTTGCGCCGGCATATCTCCTCCGAGAATCCGCTCATCCGTTTCACATCCGCTGTCAGTTTACCATCAAAGCAGCGTCTTGGCAAGCAACCAGCGTGCTATCGCGCTATCGCACGATCCAACTACTGCGGCGGCGTCCAATCGGCGCCCAAGATAATGCGAACGTCCGAATCGCTCTTGACGTTCGGCGTGCGGCGAATATTTTCTGGATCAACGTGAAACATTCTTGCCAGCGCAGTGATCGTCGCGTGCTTGCCGCTATAGTCAATCAGCACCGTCTTGGAATAATCAAAGCGATCGGCGTTGCCGTACCCGGCGATTTGAAAACCCTGCGCCTGAAGGTACTTCGCCGTCCGCTCGGCGATCTGGGGCGTGGTGGTCCCATTCAGAACCGTGATCCGCGCCGCTTCGCGCAAGACCTGGCTCGACGAATCGGCGACCGTAGTTTCCGATGGAATGATCTGTTCGATCAATTGCCCGACCTTGGCGCGATCGAACCATAGGACGTCTGCGCCGGTGCTCGCCCGGAACTCGACCGTCATCGTCTGATCAATCGTGCCGGTCCTGATGTTCTCTGTTTTCACTTTTACCGCCGACTGCGCCAGCATGATGACGTCTTGCGGTTTCATGTCTGTCTCGAGGGTTCCCCAAAGTGTCTGGATCAGAGCCGGCAACTTGGGCAGCAAATCGAGTCGCAGCGCCTTGTCGCGAATCGCCATCAACACCTGGATTTGTCGTCGCGAGCGACCAAAGTCTCCGTCCTGGTGACGCGTGCGCGCGTAGGCAAGCGCCAGGTCGCCGTCCATGTGCACGCGCCCAGCCGGAATTTTGAGCGGTCGGTAGCCAAAGTTATCGTCAGGATATTTCGGATCGTCAATCGCTTTGGGCACGTCAATGTCAATGCCGCCCAATTGATCTATCACCTTGCGAAAGCCGGCGAAATCAACCAGCACGTAAAAATGAACCGGTCGCCCAAAGTTGTACTCGACCGTTCGCTTCGCCAGCGCCGGCCCGCCGCCCGGATATTTGTTCAGATCGCCGTAAAACATCGCCGTGTTGATTCGATTCTCACCCATGGTCGGGATAGGGACCCACAGGTCGCGCGGGAATGTGACGGCGCCCGCGGTCGCGGTTTTCGGATCCAGCGTGACAAGGATCATGGTATCCGTGCGACAGGGACAGGTTTCGGAAGGACGGCGGTCAATGCCGAGCGCGAGGACATTCACGCGTTCGCCCGCCGCGATGTTCGGCGCGCTTTCACGCGTGGGTTGGGGCCCGATCGCCAGCGCCGGCAAATCGCCGATGTCAGGCAAACCAAGCGCGACGACCGCTACGCGGACGGTGTCATAGATTTGGTAAGCAAAAAAGAGACCGCCGCAGAAAAACAGTGTGAGGAAGATCAATCCCAGGAGGGGCAGCATGGGCGCGCTGCCTGCGCGTGGGCGCTGCGGAGTCGCAGCCGATCCAAGTGGAACGTGATTCATAACGCGTCAGATTATACCACAATCGCTTGACGCATCAAAACGTCCCCGCTTTGAGTTCTCGCGTTTATGTGGTAAACTGACAGCCGACTCTAGTTTTCTGGTTACCTACAATGTCTCTTCTTGGCGAACAATTGCGACATGCACGCGAGGAGCGCGGGATCGCGCCGCTGCAAGTGGAAATTGACACGCGCATTCGTTCCAGCGTCATCGAAGCGCTGGAACAAGGCGACTGGGAAGACCTGCCGCCGGAACCTTTTCTGCGCGGTTTGATTCGCGTCTACGCGACGTACCTCGACCTGGATCCCGATGAGATGCTCGGTCTCTACGTCGCCGACTTGACGCCACCGCCGCCACCACCGCCTGCCCCGCGCCCACCCTTGATCAAGCCCCTGGTTTCAGCACCGCCAACACCGACTGCGCTGTCGCCCGCTCCGCCAATGAACTTGCCTGAGCCGCCACCGACGCGGAGAAAGATTTCGCCGCCGCCGCTCATGCCCAAGCCGATCGAGCCGCCGGAGAAATTGGCGCCGCCGGAGACCCTCGCGCCGGCGAATGCAGCGGCGTCGCGGCGACTTTCGCTCGCGCATTTCACGCGCCGTCCCACGCCGCTGCTCGTGATTGTTTCGATTGGCTTGATCGTCCTGTTCGTTTGCCTTGCGGTAGGGCTTTGGGGTTCGGTTCAACTCGTGTCTATGCTTGCCGACTTGCAGCCCACCCCAACCGCCACGCGCGTTCCACCGACCCGAACACCGACGCTGTCGCCCGGCGCGCTGCCGACCAGTATTCCGACGCTCGCGGGGACCGCGCCGCCGTTTCCAACATTTCCCGGCAATCCAACGCCGACGCTGAGAGTTACGCCGCGCCGAACGCTGGCGACGTCCGCGGGACTGAATTTCGACGTTGACGTGACCCAGACGATTACCCTGCAAGTCGTCGCCGACGGAGCCAGCGTTTTCAGTGGACAGATGGCGCCCGGCACGACGCGTTCGTTCAGCGCAAAGGAAACGTTGTATGTGCGCGTCGAGAACCCCAAAGGCGCAGTCCTGACGCTGAACGGCAGCGCCAAATGGTTCGCGGCGCGCAACTTTGCGGAAACGCAAGTCGTTGAACGACAATGGTCGCTCAACGACAAGGGGACGCCGGTCAGCGAAGCGCCAGTCCCCGCGCCGGCGCGAACTCCGGCAGCGACGCCCGCGAGCGGCAGTTCTAGTCCGCTTGCCCCAACTGTAACGCTGACTCCATTCTCGTGATTCGGAAACCAGGTTTCCTCGAAAGGGAGAACCTGGTTTTTGCTAGATGGGATCATCCCATGCGATATTACTTGCTCACCCTCGGCTGCGCGAAAAATGTTGCCGACTCTGACGGCATGGGCGCGATCCTTGCCCAAGCCGGCTTGGCCGCCGCCGACCGCGCCGCCGATGCGGACGTGCTTATCGTCAATACGTGCGGATTCTTGCAAGCCGCGCGCCGAGAATCGCTCGACGCGCTGCGCGATCTGGGCGAACGAAAACGCANNAACCTTCGCAAGGATGACGCGCCGCGCGATTGGCTCACAGATGCCTACGCGGGCTTGCCGCTCGAACAACTCGCCGCGCGTTCGATCGTGGAGCAATTGCCGCGCGCGCCGCGCAGTCCCAGCGCGTACCTCAAGATCGCCGATGGCTGCGACCGTCCGTGCGCTTTTTGCATCATCCCGGCGATCAAAGGCGCGCATCGTTCCAAGCCGGTGGATGCCGTCATCGCCGAAGCGCGCGATCTCGTCGCGCAAGGCGTCAAAGAGATCATTCTCGTCGCGCAAGATACGACTGCCTATGGCTGGGATTTTGGAACGCGGGACGCGCTAGCGCCGTTGATCGAAGAACTCTGTACTAAAGTCGAGGGCTTGCAATGGCTGCGGCTGATGTACACGTTTCCCGGTCACGTGACGCCGCGGCTGATCGAAACGATGGCGCGTTATCCCCAAGTCGTTCACTACCTTGACGTGCCGCTTCAGCACGCGCATGCGGAAACCCTCAAGCGGATGAAACGCCCCAACCTCGCCGTCACGCGCGAAATGCTCGGTGCGCTGCGCGCCGCGCTGCCGGACCTCGCGCTTCGGACGACGTTCATCGTCGGCTTTCCCGGCGAGACGGACGCGGAATTCCAGGCGCTGCTTGATTTTTTGCGGGAACAGCAATTCGACCGTGTCGGCATCTTTGAGTACTCGCGCGAAGAAGGCACGCCCGCGGCGATGCTGCCGGACCAGGTCGCGGCGAAGACAAAGAAATACCGCCGCGAAAGAGCGATGGCGCTACAGCAGAAAATCTCGCTGACGCAGAACCAGCAGTGGGTCGGCAAGGAACTCGACGTGCTAGTGGAAGGCGCGGGCGATGGGGTGAGCATCGCGCGTACGTACCGCGACGCGCCGGAGGTAGATGGCGTCGTCATCGTACAAAACGAGTTGCCGGTCGGCGAGTTCGCGCGCGTGCGGATTACGCAGGCGATCGAGTACGACTTGATGGGGCAAGTCATTTAGTTGACTGCTGGCATCCTTACAGGATTGCGCTGAGATCGCAACAGCCAGGTTTCTCGAAAGAAACCTGGCTGTGTTTTTCGTCGGCTATGCCTCTTTTGTTGCGTCCGCATCCAGCCCGCGTTTCAACAGCCCCAGGAAAACCTCCACGACGCGCGGATCGAATTGCGTACCCGCGTGCTTTTGCAGTTCCGCCATCGCTTCCACATGCGAGCGCGCTTCCTTGTAGGCCCGTTTGTCCATGATCGCGCTGTACGAGTCCACTACCGTGAGAATGCGCGCGCCGAGCGGGATGGCTTCGCCCACCAGACCATCGGGGTACCCTCTGCCATCGTAGCGTTCGTGGTGATGGCGAACGATTTCCGCCGCATGGCTCAAATGCGGAATCGGCGCAAGAATGTGCGCGCCGATCTCGGGGTGCTGGCGCATGATCTTCCACTCGTCGGCGTCGAGTTTCGNNGCGGCATCCCCAACTCCTGCGCTACCGCGATGGCCATCTGCGCGAGCCGCTGCGCGTGATCGGAGGTATAGTTGTCTTTGGCTTCAACCGCGTTGCCCAAGGCGATGACGGTTTGCAGATAAGAGCGTTCCAGTTCCTCAAGCAGTTCCACCCGCCGCAGCGCGCTCGCAGCCTGATCGCCGATGCTGCGCGCCAAGCGAACTTTGTCGGGTGTGAAAAGTTCGCGTTCTCTGCGCCGCACCTCACCGAGCATGAGGAGGCCCAGCGCGCGACCTCCTGTGCGCAGCGGAACCAGGCAAACCGTGTTGGCAATCCCCAGAAAGAGAAACTGACGCTCCTCGTCGTTTATTTCAGAGGTATCGGAAGAAAGGATCGCCGGTGTATCTTGAGCCAGCGCCGCTTTGACGAAAGGATGCGCCGCCAACGCTATACGGCATCCCACGCCAAGATCGGAATTCAAGACACGCACAGGGTGCGCGGACCGCAGGACGAATGTATCGTCTTCAACGAGGGCGATCCGCGCAAAAGCCACGTGACAGATCGTGACGGCGCGGCGCAAAACAAGATCGAGGACGGCATCGAAATCGCGCACGACGTCGGCGAGATTCCGCGAGAGTTGATACAGGGCAGCCAGTTCGGCGCGCCGCGTCTGTTCCTGTTCGTAGAGGCGCGCGTTCTCCGCGTTGCGGCGGACCAATTCACGCGACGCGCTGCGCACGAGCGTAAAAAGCGAAACGTACAGGACCAGAAAGCCAACCATCACACTCAGCCAAACCTGCCGCTGAATCTCCGCGATGCGCGGCTCGAGCGTCGTCAGATCGTGATAGATTTCGTACGCGCCAAGTACCTGGGTCGAATTCATTGGGCGGAGCGGAACGTACACTTCGAGCAGCCGCGCGTACGCCGATCGCTCGCCTACATTCTCCGCCTTCTGCAAGCCGGAGACTTGCATCGCCACCTCGCCGGATAACGCTGCCTCCAGTTCAGCGCTGACGGGAAATTGTTGCCCGACCAAGCCCTCCTCGTCGGAATAGATCAGCCGTCCGCCGCGATTCCAGATCTTGACGCGGACGATGTGCTGACTGACGATGGTATTCTGAATGAGCGCGCTGATCCGCGCATAACGTTCCGGAGCAAGGGTGCCCGCCAAGTCGGCAGGGGCGAGATTGGGATTGAGGACCGTGGCAACCTCGTCCGCGGCGTTCTCGGCTTCCTGCCGGAGCGCGATATCTTCCAGGCGCATCTGGATAGTCCAAGCCATGACGCCGCCAATCGCAGCCAAGAGGACGAAAGAAACTATGGAGAACTTTGCCAGAAGGCTAAGTTGCAGATGGCGAACGCGTTTGAGCGCGCCCTCTAATTTGACCCGGACTGGGAGCACGTCGCGGCGAATAGGAATTTGCATAGGATCACCAGAAACCTCGCCCTGCTTGGTTGGCAACGTTTACGGGAAAAGGGTCAGATGCCCTGCTGTGCCGATCCTGAACCTGACGCATCGAGCCGATCAATCAACTCGATGACTCGTTTCAAACTTTCCGCCCGCGCATCCGCGTGGGATAGGTCTTGGTGCGCGGTGTAGCGATTCGGCACCACGATCGCGCGCATCCCGGCTGCCTTCGCCGCCGTGATGCCGGTCGCGCTGTCCTCGATGGCAACACAGCGCGCGGGGGCGACACCCAGTTGCTGCGCGGCGCGCAGGTAAACGTCCGGCGCGGGCTTGGTCCGCGGTACATCCGTCCCCGCGACGATGGCGCGAAAATGATTCGTAACGCCCATGCCGCGCAGGATCGTCTCCACCTGTCCACGCGGCGAACCGGACGCGACGCCCAGCCGAAACTCGCGCGCCAGCAACTCGTCCAGCAATGTGTAAATGTCCGGCATCACCACCAGATTCGCGGGATCGGCAATCAGCGCTTTGTAGATTTCCTCGCGCTCGTGAAGAATGTCCTCAGCCGAACCGCGCAAATTGAATCGCGACAGAAGGTAATGCGCGTTCTCGCGCACCGGGATGCCGACAAAACAGCGACCGTACTCTTCCACGTCAAACCGATAGGCGATACCGTGCCGCGCGAGCAATTCCTCGAACGCGCGTTGGTGCACCGGCTCGCTGTCCACCATCAAACCATCCAAGTCAAGAATGACTGCCTGTGTCATAACTCTCCCAAAATCTATCTTGCGCTGCCCATGCCAACTGTGCCAGATTGATGAGATAGTGCGCGACCAACGGCGCGATCAGATTTTGCGTCGCGAGAAACAGCGCCGACAACAACACCCCGAGCGCTGCCGCGACCACAATCCCGAGCGCGCCCTGGGGCAGGTGCAGCGCGCCAAAAATGATGGACCCGACGATTGCAAGCAACCCTGGCGGCGCAAGTGTTCCGAATCCGCCGAGCAAAAGCGAACGGAACAACAACTCTTCGAGCAGGACCGCCAGTGCGAGCGCGAGCGGGACCAGCAACCATTCGCGGCGACGGCGCGGCATGATGCTTTGCACGACGATCGGCGAATACACGCTCGCGCCGAAACGCGCCACCGCGCAACGCGTGAGCAGCGGAACGACGACCGCTGCCGCGCTGCCGACAATCAACCCGATCAGCGCGAATTGTTCCGGCTGGGCGGCGCTCCATCCGAATTGCGCGTACGGCAAGCCGCTGACGCGCGCTAACACGATGCATGCCAGAACCAGCGCGAGCCGCATCAGATTTTCGACCGGGAGCAAAAGCAGGTTGGTCGTCAACGCGACCGCGCGCAAGAAACGCGCCGTGCGCCATGTTGCGAACGCGAGAAACGCGAGCAGCAGCAATGTGCCGAAGGTAAAAACAGCCATGTGGTTATGTAGTCATGTGGTCGCATAGTCTCGTCGTCGCGTGGTCTGATGGTCACATGGTCGGGTGGTCTCAGCAACGCCCAACGCGCGACTATGCGACCACGCGACCACATGACTACGCGACTATGCGACGATCAGACTATCGTGGCGCGACGCCGAATTGATATTCTGTCGGCTCGGTCGTCGTCGGCGCGTGCGCAGTGACGATCAGGACGGCTTTGGAAATCTCTGTGCCAAAGCCGGCGAGCGTCAGATGACCGCGATTCTGCGCGTCGAGTGGAACGCGGACGACGCGCGTGGCAGCGCCGGACTCGACGACCTGGACGATGTACCGCTGCGGCAAGACGTTGTCGGCGCGGATGAAACCGGCGGCTTGCCATCCGCCGTCGCCGCCTTCGCTGTCGTCGGAATAGTTTATTTCTGGAATCGTGATGTCATCCAGCGCCCAGCCGGGCAGATTGACCGCGTCGTCTGTGATGTACTCGAACCGCAACAAGATCGTCTTGCCCGTGTACGCCGAGAGATCCATCTGTTCCTGCACCCACTGCGCGGGCGGTTTGTCGCCCGAAACCGCGGATCTCCCAGAATACCCCGTGCCATAGTTCGCGCCGTTTGGATTCTCGGCCGTCGTATGTTTGCCCGGCAAAATGTCCCACGTCTTGCCCCCGTCGGTCGAAACTTCGACGTAACCAAAATCATAGTTCTTTTCGATGTCGTACCACGTCCAGAATTGCAAGGTCGCTTTGCCCTGCGGCGCGCGGATCAAATCGAACTGGCGCGTCAAGGTCATATTCGACAAGTCGGCGCGGTTCGAATACCACATCCATTGACCGCTGTGCGCGTTCGCGGCGATCAGTTTCGCCGTCGTCGTGCCGGTAAAATAGATCGTCACGTCGCTATGCGCCGGCTGCAGCGCATAGTAACTCGCCGTGTATTCGCTCATCTGCGCGGCCTGCACAGCCGGATACTGGCTCAGCGTTGGAATGTGAGCGATGCGAAACGTGTTTTCGTCAACGTACGCATAGCGCCCATTCTCGACCATCGCGTCATTCAGATAATTCGTGACCGCCCAATCCGCGAACAGATCGTCAAAGCGCAGTCCGCCCGCGCGCTGGTCGAGGACGGCTTGCACGCCGCCAATCCCTTCGCGCGGCGCGTGGATGAGATCGCGAATGAACTCGGAACCAAAGCGCTGGGCGGCGTAATCGAAAAAGAGATAGGACGCGGCATAGTGCGCGGCGGAGGTCTGCGGCGTGCTTCCCCAGGTATTCAACTGTGTGTCCGGCGTGCGCGCAAAAGTTTCCATCACGCCGAGGACGGGAAAGCCGTTCACTTTGATCGCCAGGTCGCCCATCCCCTCGTCAATCCAGCCGGTCGCGAACTTGGCTTGGTTGTGATGGATCAAGTGCTGGAACTCGTGCGCGAGATCGCCGTTGTACTCGTTCCGCGACGGCGGCACTTTTTCGGCGTCCATGTAAATAATGTTGCGTTCGTTGCTGTTCGGAACGAGCGCGCGCGGGTAGGCATCCGAGCTGCTAAAGTAGCCGGCGGTGCCTTCGGTCAGGCGCGTGTTCAAGATGTGAATGTGCGTTTCGCCATCCAGCCCGCGCCCCGGGTTCCCAAAGTACTTTAGGTTCGTCGGGTACACTTTTCGCTCAAAGAAATCCGCCGACTGTTGCAGCGCCGCGCGATCGAATTTCAGGTTATCTTCGACCCAAAAGTACGCGTTTGGCGTGACGATCTGCAGCGTCGCGTTCACCGTCCGGTATTTGCCGGTCGCGTCGTCTTCGACCACAAAGAACGCGTCGCGATCGCCGATACTGCGCGGACGCGGCGCGGGGGTTGGCATCGGCGTCAGTAAGGCGAGGTTTTTGCGTAGGCGCGGAACGATTTGGTACAGATCGCGCGCGGGGATTTGCGCGCGCGCCAACGCGTCAGCCGTGGCGTTGGATACGGCCGACAGCGGCGTAACCGGCAACGACGCGGGCGTGTTCGGAGAAACGAGAACCGGACTGGGCGTCGGCGTTGGCAGCGCGCCAAGACTCGTCGCACGGCTCAGATTGGGCCATTGCCAGATGACCGCGCCCGTGCTGCCGATCACCAGGCAAATGCACAGCATCAGCACGGCAATCAGCGCGATGAGGAACTTGCGAGACATGTTTTTCCTTTGGAGACTCTGCCAACCTGGCGAAGGTTCGGCGGTCGTCTTCGCCTGAAATGCGCTTGCCTGCGCCAAGAACCGTTGCTTTCGCAAACCTATGTCCAACCTTCGCCAGGTTGAGCAGAATGTTTGTAGATTGGATTCGGAGCGGCGGCATTATAGCACAAGCAAGGCGCGAAGACAACGAACAAAAAAGGCACGCCCGGATGGGCATGCCTGTTCCGCTACTTGTCCGATCGCCCCGGCTGAACTTGCTCGCTCGCGTCAATGACTTCCAACAACTCATTCTCGTCCACAGTCACCGGCGACTCGCGGGCGCAGGTAGGGGCAGACTTTTGATCGAGTTGGGCATTGTACGGACACGCGATGATACACAACTCGGACCAGCCACATTCCGCAAAGCATCGCAAGGACAACATCTCTACATCACTCCTCGCGCAGTATCATCCCTCAAAAGTCCTCGCGCGTCTGTGACTTTAGTCCTATCTTTTCCGGTCGCAATGTGTGAAAATCCGGGCAGAATCAGTTTTCTGATGGAGGAAAAATGAGAAACAGATCGCTCCGATGGCTGGGGTTGATCACACTGATCGTTGTCAGTCTAACCGCCCTGACGGCTTGCGGGGGAGGCGCGCTTGCGGTTGCCCAACCAACTGTTGCGCCGACAGTGCCGCTGGTCAAAGCCCCACATCAACTCTTCGATGCTTCCACCAAGCCCGCTGCGCCGGACAAAGTGAAGGAGATTACGCTCACGGTCGAGGACAAGACGCTGGAGGTCGCGCCCGGCGTTCCATACGAAACATGGACTTTTAACGGCACCGTGCCGGGTCCGACCCTGCGCGTCCGCCAGGGCGATCAGGTCAAATTCACCTTGGTCAACAACGGCAAGATGCAACACTCGATTGATTTTCACGCCGCGCAGACCCCGTGGAACATCAACTACAAAAGCATCAACCCGGGTGACAGACTCTCGTTCGACTGGACGGCGAATTATCCCGGCGTGTTCATGTACCATTGCGGCACGCCGCCCGTGATCGCGCATCTCGCCAACGGCATGTACGGCGCGATCATCGTCGAACCGGCGGAAGGCTTGCCTCCCGCGAAAGAATACGCTTTGGTGCAGAGCGAATTCTATACTCAACCGGGCAACGACGGAATGTTCCACTACGACGGCGGCAAAGCCAACTCCATTCAACCGGATTACGTCGTCTTTAATGGTTACGCCAATCAATACCAAGAGAAACCACTGACCGCCAACCCGGGCGAGCGCGTGCGCTTTTGGGTGCTGAATGCTGGGCCATCGGTTTTCTCTGCATTCCACATCGTCGGCACGGTTTTCGACAAAGCCTACGCGGACGGCAACCCAAAGAACGTCCAGTCCGGCATGCAAACGGTGACGATTCCACCGGGCGGCGGTTACATGGTCGAACTGACCGTGCCGGACGCCGGTCTCTACCCGATAGTCACTCACGCCTTCGCGCATCCCGGCAAGGGCGCACTGGGCTTGCTCCAAGTCGGCGATGTCAAAGCCGACGCCTCGATGTCGCACTAGATCAGAAACCAGGTCGCTCGCCTGCGGCGGGGACCTGGTTTCTTTTTGGCTAGACCATTTTCTCCAACCCTTGCCGATCCACAATCACGATTCTGCCGCGCTCGATTTTGATCAGCCCGCGCGCTTCCAACTGCCGCAGCGAGCGTCCGATCATCTCGCGCACCGTGCCGAGCCGCGCCGCCATCTCTTGCTGAGTCAACGCGTGTTCCCGCCCCGAGGCGGTCTCAAGCAGCAACTTGGCAAGCCGCGAACTCACGTGCCGCAAAGACAAATCCTCGACCAGACTCACGAGATGCCGCAAACGCGCGCCGAGGTTCTGAATAATTGCGAGCGCGACGTCGGGCCGCCGCCGGATGAGATCAATGATCGCCGCGCGCGGCACGATCCAGAGCGTCGTCCGCTGGATTGCCGCGACGTTCGCCGGATTCGGTCCGCCGTCGAACACGGCGACTTCGTTGAACGATCCGCCGGCTTGGACCGACGTCAGGACTTGCTCGCGCCCTTCCGGGGAGAGTTTGTAGATCTTGACGCTGCCTTCGCGGACGATGTAGAGACCCTGGCACGGATCGCTTTCGAGAAAGACGACGTGGTCCTTTTCGAACGTTCGCTCGATCAGCGCGCGCGCCAAGCGCTTGCACTCTTCGTCGTCTAGCGATCTAAAGTACGGCTGCGCCTTGAGCGCTGCCACCGCGGCTTCGTCTGCCACTAGCGAAACCTCGCGCCGATCCACGGCAGCCGCTTCAGCGCCGCGCGCACCACCATCTTTGCCGCGCGTCCCGCGTAGACGCGCTCGTGCACCGTCTCGCGCACGACCCATTGGTCGGTCCCGTCTGCGCGCATACCATGCTCGACGCCAGCGGGAACGTAGAGCACCGTGCCGGGCGCGCCGCGCATCTCGCGACCGTCAATCAGAATCGTGCCTTCACCTTCGATCACGTCGAAACATTCGTCCGTGTGCTCGTGGCGATGGTACGGCACGACTTGCCCGCGCGAAAAGCACAACAGTCGTCCAAAGAACGCCTCGCCGTCGAACAAGTTCAGGTTCGACAACGCTTCGGCAGAGAATTTCTTTATTTCTTTCGCGTTCGCAAAATAAAAGCGCATGCCTCTTCCTTCTGGAGATTAGAGATTGGAAATTAGAGAATAGATCGCATCCGCCGTTGCCGCGCCCAAGCCGGAAGAAAAGCCCACCGCGCGTCCCTCCGCCAGCGTGCGGCGAATGCACAACACGCCGATCGGTCCGACCGGCGCGGCGATGGAAAAGCCGAGGACGAGTCCTGTGAGGAGGAATCCCATTCAACTCCGTAACTTCTGCTCAGCCCTTTCATTTTTAGCCACAGAGCGCACAGAGGTCACAGAGGAATTCTTTTTTCCTCTGTGCTCCCTGTGTCCTCTGTGGCATACCTGAGTTACGACATTTCCTACTTGCCTCCGAAAAGGGAGACCGCCAATGACATTTGCCTCCTACTCAATCTCCCCTCCTCTTTCCGTCTTGGGTAACCCGCACGGGGGGGTGATCGGCGTGCGCCGATTCTGCGTTCGTGCCATTCACCTCGATGCTTGAACGACGGGCGCGGAGCGTCTCAATAGCCAGACCATCCCTGCTCCGGCGAGTGCGACTGGAACACCGGGAGCTATCGTAAGGACGA
>DHFK01000012.1 GCA_002400365.1 Anaerolineales bacterium UBA4826
GGAAAGTTCTTGCGAATATATTTGACCACGTCCATCGAATGGTTGAAACTGACCTGCCCGTGAAACTGGACGCCGACGATTTTGGGTTGGGCTTGCTCGATCTGCTTGCCCATCTTGTCCAAGTCCATTCCCTCCACTTGGAGGTCGTAGCCGCGCGTGGTAAATCCTGCGCGCTTGAGCACCGCGCTGATCCACGACAACCCAAGCGGCACGTTCGTCGTTTCAAACGACAAGCCGGGATAGGGGGGTTGGATTAGAAAGACGTCTGCGTGTTCTGGAATCATTCTGCTCCTTGTCGTATAGTCTGATAGTCGTATAGTCTGATAGTCGTGTAGTCCGATGGTCGCGTAGTCCGATGGTCGCGTAGTCGAATAGTCACCTGGTCAAATGGTCATTCATCCTGACCACGCGACTATCCGACTATACGACCACTCGACTATCCGACTACGGATGNNGTCGGCGTCTTGCAAAAGCGCGCGCGCGATGAACAGGCGACTCGCCTCGCCGTGCGACAGTTGCCAGCCGCTCGCGCCGATCGGTTGATCGAGTTTCGCCGGCATCCGGTCAAGCACATCGCCCAGCCCCAGTTCGCGGCAAATCGCTTCAGCCATCTCCAGGTCTTCCGGCAACGGGGGCCACCGGCGACCCATCAGCAAATTGAACGCGAGGGTTTCGGTGAAAATGTGATTCTCGTGAAATTGAGGCACCACGACGACTCTGCGCCGCCACTCGTCCGCGCCGACGGTTTGCCGATCGAGACTCTTCCACAACAAGAGACCCGATTCGGGCTTGCGCAGTCCCGCCAAGAGCGCCGCCAACGTGGACTTGCCTCCACCGGAAGGACCTTCCAGCAACACGCGGTCGCCTTCTTGAATGCGGAGGGTGCACGCGTCGAGGATCGTGCGTCCGCGGTCGCGATAGCGAAAGACGAGATTNNCCGCCGCTTGCACGAGCGATTGCACTTGTTGCCATGCGAGCAAGCCCTGGGCGAAAGAGAGTAGGTCGCTTGCCAAACCTTCCAACGACGCGGAAGCGAGCAACACCGCACCCAGCCCCATGAGGAGTTGCGCTTGCGACGGCTGTGAAAAGATAAAAGGATAAGCGATGCCTGCCAGTCCGACGATCATCCAACCACGCGCCGCCAAGGCGGTGAGTTGCGCTTCGATGCTGTCCAGGTGCTCGGACTGGAGAAGGTATTGGTTTAGAATCGCGTCTTCATCGTTGTGCCAGTGCGCGCGGTCTTCTTGCGCCAGGCGCGTGCGATGCCCCACCATTCGCTCCGCCAAGTCGCTCGTCATTTGATGATAGGTCGAGTTCCATAGTTTGCCGTATTGAAAATAGCGCCAGCCCATCAGAAATGTGATGAGCGTCCATCCGACCAGTAACGCGGCTTGTAACCAACCGCCCGCACCCAGCGCCAAGATCACCGCGAAGAAGGACAACTCGACCAGATCCGCCACGAGCATGACACTGTAATTGCCGATCCGGTCTTCCATCATCCCTGATGCCATGATGCTTCCCAGGAATTGACCGGCACCCTGATGCCGCACAGCGTCTGGGTCGAGTCGCAGCGCGTTGTAGGTGAGCCACGCCTTGACCCCCATGATTTTTTCGCGGATCGCGCCGCGCACGTGTTGCACCGGCATACGGCACGCGCTGGCAGAGAGAAAGAATAGCGCCCAGGCGACTAGCCATTCCCAAGCGAGGTTGCCGGAGAGCGTGCAGTAACCCAGCATGACCCACGCCCCCAACTCGAGTCCCTTCTGAACGGTATTGACTGCCAGATACTGCCCCAACAAACCGAATAGTCCCTCGTGCCGCGCCTGACGCCTCCGAGTTGCGCCGGGCGCAAGGCGCAGAATCCACCCATTCCCAACCTGGGCCGAGCCATAGCCGCTGCGGACAAGCGTCTCGCGGGCGATGGCTTGGCGGGCGGCGGATTGTCGTGTAGTCGAATAGTCTTGTAGTCGAGTAGTCGGAGTCGGGTGGTTCGGTGGTTCGGTGGTTCGGTGGTTGGGTTGTTCGCTGACTCTCAGACTATCAGACGATTCGACCATCTGACTAGTTGACGATTCGACTACGTGACTAATAGCAAGCAACTGATCTGCGTCATTCAAGAACGGCGCTTCGATTTTTTCACACAAAAGATCGCGCACTTGATCGAAGCGAATCCGGCGAACTTTCAAGTCAGGATCAACAATCGAAATGTGACGCGCGCCTTCTTTGAGGATTGCCAGAAAACGCGGCGCGCTGCCATCGTCTTGAGCGGGGCAGGCACCAGGCACTGCCCCTACTTTTGGCAACTGCAACAAAGCCGGCGCGGCGGCGCGCGCAAACTGGTCAACCTCCGCGTAGGCGATTGCCGCCGGTTCGATTTCGATTCCCAGTTCGTCCGCCGCGCGATCCATCCATTGCGCGAGCGCCTCGCCGCTGCCAAGGGCGAGCATCTCAGGCGCGGCGGGCGCAGTGCTTTCCGCTTGCGGCAAGAGATTGCGTTTGCGCGCCAGGAATTCCATCACGATGGGCAGTTGAAAAGTCTGCCAAGCCAGAGCATTCAGGTCAACGTTGTCCATTCGACTTATTTCACGTTTGGCATCTTTGATCCATTACCATTCTCGCTCAACTTGCCATCACCCAGCCAGAAACGCCGCCAGGTCGTGCTGCCCCACAAAGCATCTTGCGCCGCTCTGTCAGATTCCAACAGCGCGCGATAGCGCGAAGTGCGTTGCGCCGCGAGGGTGCTTGGTACACCGTCTTCGACCATTCGTCCACTTTCCAGAACCAGCACGCGGTCAAATCCTTGCACGTCCTCTACGTCGTGCGAAATAAAAATCATCGTCGCGTTGCGCCAATGCTGGCGCGCTCGCCCCAACAACAGCCGGCGGCTCCCTCGATCCAGCGCGCGGAATGGTTCGTCCAGGATCACCAGGCGGACATCGGAACGGAACAGCGCCCGCCCCAGGCGCACCCGCTGACCTTCGCCGCCTGAAACCAATCGCCCACTTTCGCCGAGCAGGGTCTGCAACCCGTTGGGCAAATTCGCCAGGACGTTGAACAGATCCGCCTGTTCAATCGTCTTGCCCAGCGGCGCAGCAGCAGGGCGATATGTCCCATAGCGCAGGTTGTCGAGCAAGGAACGATTCCACAGTTGCACGGCTGTATCCACCCAAGCGGTTTCCTGACGCAAAGCGTACAACCGCTCGCCTTCCAGCGGCACATCATCCATCAGGATTTGACCGGTCGTTGGACGATGCCAGCCCAACACCAGTCCAACCAGACTCGTCTTGCCTGCGCCGGATGCGCCCACAATCGCAACGTGTTCGCCTTTGGCAATCGAGAGATGAATGTCGGAAAGCAGCGCGCGTTCGCCAACGCGCACACTGACGTGATCGAAATTGATCGAGACCGCCGCCGGTAGTCGCGTGGTCGGAGCGTCTGATAGTCGCGTAGTCGAAGGTGGCGCATTTGGCACGTTTGGCACATTTGGCTCGTTTGCCGTAGTTTCTTCCGGCGCATCCAGAACCTGGCTCAGCATCAACGCGGCGGGGCGACAGCGTTGCAAATATTGAACGATCGCCCTGGCTACCTGCTCTGCGAGCAAAGGGAGATTGAGCCCCCAATATGTCAGCAAGATCAGATCCGTCGCGGCGCCTCCGCGCGCGACAAAGTTCAGCACGACGAGAATGGTCCAGATGGCTGGCGCCATCGCGGCGGTCAAGAAGATGACGCCAAACCTTTGGGTCATACGAACATCCGCGCCGATCAAATCCACCAGACTGCTTTCGTGCTCGCGCCGAATCGCGCGTTCCGCGCTGTGCGTGCGCGCAGGTAGCAAGCCCAGCAGAGCATCCAGATAGAAATGATTCAGCGTATTGGTATGTAAGGAACAACGCAAGATCGCCGTACTCCCGAGAGGGTACGCCAACTGTACTATGCCAATCGTCGTGATGACGCTGAGCAAGACGAAAGGCAAACTGGTTGGCTCCAGCCAGATCATACATCCAGCAGTCAGAATCAGTTGAAACCACGCGCGCGCGAATTTGGCGGCGGATTCGGGCGTCTCGCGCAGGTCACGCAAAGCATAGGCGCGCCGGTTCAGATCGGCAATCGGTCGGTCCACAAAGTAGCGATTGCTCAGGCGCGGAATCTTTTCCAGGAAAGCGACGCGCAAGCGCGTCTCAAGCCGCCTTCCTATTCGTTGCAGCGTCATCTGGATTGGTAATTCCAAGAGCGCCAAGGCGACGAAAAATGTCAGCAACAATCCCACCACGCCGGTGCGCTCGATGACGCCAAGCCCTTGACCGATTTGCATCATGCTGCGCAGGAAGAGCGCTTGGATGGCGACTGCGCCAGCGGCGAGCGCCAACCCGATTGCCAAGATCGCCGGGGTGAAGAATCCGTCGGCGCGCAAGGCATTCACCAGTTCGCGTTCGGCGCGGAACTGGGGATCCTTTTCCAAATCTATTCTCGGCAAACGCGGCCGAGCGCGCGGCTCCTTTATTTTCACCGACGCTGGTTCTGCCGGTGCCGGTTGTGGCGGATGGACGCGCAGAAACACGACCCCGCGCGTGAGGAGTTGTTCATCCGACCTCTCCCCAACCCCTCTCCTGCTAGGAGAGGGGCAAGGGGGAGAGGTCTGCGGCAACACCGACCAATAAGGATGGGGGATGTTCGTCGGCGTCATCGAGCCGTCTCCCGCAATTTCTCGCCGGGCTTGTTCGAAGAGTTGCGCGATCATCTTACCGGCGGGTTCGCCGGACTGGAATCCGCCCGCGCGCACCGCGACATCTGCCGCGCGCGTTGCCGCGTCCAGCGTTGCAAGCGCACGCCAACTTGTGTCGCTCAATGCCGTGTCAACGAGACGCGCTACCTCAGCGTCCGCGATTTGTAATTTCGTCAAGCGTTGGCGCAGCGAATGGCTAAAGTCAGTATCAGCGGTCCATTTCCGCCATTCCGGTGTTGTCATCGGACGCGTTTGGATTTCCAATTCGTCCAAGAGGCGCTGTTCGGTTAGCAGTCGTTCGCCAACCGCCGGGTCCATCACCTGGAAAAAGGGTCCGTGTTTTCGCCAGACAACCAGAAAGCGGGGGTGGGTGGCTGGGTGGTTGGGTGGTTGGATGGTTGGGTGGTTGGATGGTTGGGTGGTTGGATGGATGGATGATTGGCGCGCGACCACGATCGCAGGAATGTTTTCTTCCGATAACAAAAAGTGGTCAATCGGCGTCATCTGCTGTTCGGCTTCAAGCCCAAGTTGCCTGACGGCTTGCTCCAGTCGGTCGAGCGTCGTCACCTGCACGGCGGGCTGAAGTATCTCTTGCAAACGCCGTTGACTGACGGGAATGTCAAAGCCATCCAGGACGCATTTGAGCGCCGCCAGTCCATTCTCCAGACTGGAGGTTTGAGGAACGTCGGGAACGAAATAATGCCGGGTCATTTGCTTGATCTGTCCACTGGTGTTTCTGTGTGGCTACTCAGCCGCGTGTCTTTTTGCTGTTGCCGGTCCTCAAAATACCGAATCGCGCCTTCGCCGATGGCTTTGGTGGTTGCGGCAGCGAGCGAGGGTTTCGCGATCCACCATCCAAGAACCGGCACAAATGTACTTGTCTCCGTTGCTGCGGTCTTCAAAGCCGAATAAGGAACAATCAGCCTTCCGACAATCAGCGTTCCTTCTTGTCTTGAAAGATCAAAGCCGTAGATCTTGGCTATGTTGATCACCATCCTTATCTCAATTGCGGTGACGAGTACACCACTCAAGGCAGGCAGCGGACCGACAGCCATCGCCGCACCACCAGCCAACACCACGGACCTAGTGACTATTCGCCTTGCCTTGCGCCTTTGCTGTTCAAACATTGCAGTCCTCGTCATCCGCACTATTGCGGGCGGCTCTTGAGTAACTGCGCCTGGTCGTAATTCTGGATGGAGAGACTTGCATGTCCGCACATCCTGTACGCCTGCCCCAAACCATCATAGGTCTTCCAAGAATTAGGGTAGGCGACCAGATTTTGCTTGAACACCTCGATCGCTTCGCGCGCTTGGTTGTTCGCCAAGAGATACAGCCCCAAGGTATTCAATTCACTTTCGCCAAAGTTGTATCTATCAAATTCATTTTGTTTCAAGTTGTGGTAGAGAGCGATCGCGTGGGGCAAGCCGCGCGTTTGAATCGCGCGCAAGATGGTCTCAAAAATAGAGGGCTTGCCGAAGACGGCTTTCAACCCTTTAGCGAACCCTTCGGCGACAACGGAAAAATGCGTTGCGCCCGTCAAAACCTCCGCTTGCATTTCCAAATTTCTGTATTGCCGATTCTTAATTGTCTGCGCGAACTCCGGGAACGGCGGATAATAATACTCAAACTCGGCGGCCGCTAAGAATAATTTTACGATGCCGGTCTTGAGCCCTTCGTCCCTCAGAGTAAACCCCGTCGAAGGAAAGGCATTGTGAGTTCTCGCGAATCCTTCCTCAAAGTCAAACGCGTCGGGCTTGCCATAGCGCAGTGCCGGGCTGACGATGATATAGCAATGGAAAAATTCCGGACTGTAAAATAGCACATACAAGCCGAAGAGACCACCCAGCGAATGACCCCACAACGCGCGATCGGAGGGAGTAACCCGGTAGGTTGATTCGATGAAGGGGAAAATCTCATCCCGCATAACGCACCGAAAATTCTCCGCGCCGCCTGACCCAGGACGATTCTCTGCCGGCGATGGCGTCAAGTCGCGGACGCGCATATTCGCACCGCCATCGCTCGCCATCCTCACGGAATCATACGCGATAGCGACCAGAATCATCTGCGGCACTTCGCCGCCGTACGTCAGATACCTGAGGACATCCGTCGCCATCGCAAAGCAATAATCGCCATCCAGCAGATAGAGGACTGGATACCTCGTCGTGTCCGAGTCGTGATAGCGCTCCGGCAAAAAGACGCGCAATTGATACACTTGACCGGGGATGTTGAGGGCGGTGAGTGTGTGTAGTTCGCTGTTCGCGATGGTGACTGGCGCGGCGGGAGAACGGCGACTGTAAGTCGCACCTGTGCATGGCAAAGACCGCCTACGCGGTCTGGAAGCGAGCCGACGGAGGTCGGCTTTGCCACGATGTGCCGCGATTTCAATCGCCCGATCGCTCATACCGCCGCCTCTTGTCGCGCCGGAATGTTTTGTTCCTGGAAGATGATCTGGGCTTGGCGCTCGTGCCCATTCCAAGAGAAGGGCCACTGATGNNATTTCTTGACCTCGAAATAGTTGTTTGCCGTGCAGAACATCTTGGAGATGATTTGCGCCAACACGTTGAGTTGGTCGAAGGAGAAATCGGCGGACGGATTCACCGGATTGGCATGGACCGAATCCCAGAAATCCCCGTGAACCACGGTCGTGCCAAATTGCTCGGCATACATTGCCAGTTTGTCTTCCAGCGCAATCCCGGCATAGAGCATCACCGGACCCGCGGAGATGCCCCCAAGCCGGTCGGCATGTTCCATCAAGAACGCCAGCGTTTCCCGAATCGTCGCGGGGGTTTCGCCCGGATAAAAGATCAGGTTGATCTTGAGGAGCAAGTTTTCCACTTTGCCCGCTTGCTCGATGAATCTCCGCGCTTTGGACAAGTACGCCTGCGGATCCTGGCACTTGTGCATCAACTTTAACATTCGCGGGCTTGCCGATTCAAGCCCCAGGTCTAGCACAGACAACCCGACCTCCGCCAATTCTTGCAAATAATCCACGACCGGCGAATCGGCGCGGGTTTCCGTTCGCCAACGGATCTGCAAGTCCGCCGAGCGCAGCCGCTGGATCAATTCTTCGATGCGACTCTTCTTCAATCCAAACGTCGAGCAGGCGAAGAAGAAACGCAGATCGCGCCGGTCATTTCCATATAGAGATTCGACGTACGCCAACTCGTCCACAAAACGCGGGATACTCTTGTAACTGATGCCTCTGGACATCCCATCGGCGGTGCAGAATTGACAATCGAAGACGCACCAGCGGCTGATCTCGACGTGCGGCGCATAATCCTGAAAATCTGGATACAGGTCGTACCGCAAAAAGGGCAATGAATCGAGATTGACGCGCTGACTGGGAATTCCGGTATGGTCCACGATCTCGCCCGCGTTGCGGTAGGCGATGGATGGTATGTCCTCAAGTGATTTTTTCTCTTGCAGATGCGCGATGATTTGATGACAGAGATACTCGCCTTCGCCTTTGACGACGCAATCCAACTCAGGCACCTCGCGCAAAGCCAGCGCGGAAATTCCGGAGACGTGCTGACCGCCGGCGATGACGGAAATGCTATCGTCAATCGTCTTGATCATGCTGGCGTATTCTTTCAGTCGTGGGTAGGTAAAACAGGAAATACACGAAATACCCACGACCCTTGGCTTTTCCTTCTCGACGGTGTGCCGGAGAAATTCCAAATCATTGCTGTGTCCAACTAGGTCAATGATCTTGACCGACTGCCCTTTGCTGTCCAGGTAACTGGCAACCGAGAGCAGACCCAGGTTGACCACCTTCTCCACGTCTCGGATTGGCACCGGTCTTCCCGAAATCGAAGCATCGGAAGGGAAAACCATATTGGAGTTGACGAGTAATATCTCTGTCATCTTTGTCCTCGCCATGCTGCTCGCGGGCACTGATTGCGTTCTTGGAATCGAGCGTTTACGCGTCGAGTCCGGGTTCTGCAAAACCTCAGTTTGTGCCTAGGCGCGGTATATTATTCTGGGATGAGCGACGCACTTCGCTGAAGGCGGGTGCGTCGCACATGGCGAATGCGTTTACTTGCCTTGCGGGGTCAGGACACCATCGGCGTTCTTGAGCACGACGCTCTCGATCAGTTGATTGTCCACATTATAGACATCGGCAGTTACCTTTTTCCCGTCCACGTGGATCATGATATAGTGGAGTTGGGGCGTGAGCATCTTGACATCGCTCGCCCACGGCACCAAAGTGCTTAGCGGATTGGCAGACATGGGCGCGCCGCCGCCGCCCGTGATCAGTTGCCACGCCGGGTTCGCAAAGGCATTGCCATTGCGATCTTTCGTTGCCCAGGTCCGGCTATAGTTGTGCTCATCCGAACTCATGTACGCCACGGCTTTGCCCGTGTTCACGAACGCTTGCCAGATCTGGTCACGACGCGCGACCATGTAGGTTCGGTCAACCCCGCCGTTTCGCGCTGGATCACCACCCGAGACCCACATCCCGCCAGTCACGTGCGCGCTGGTGGGGAAAAACGGCGTGTGACCTACGAGGAAGAGGTGATCAATCGAAGGATCGGCAGCCGCTTTGTTAAACTCATTGATCAGCCAAGCCGCCTGATCGTCCGCGATATAGCCATACTGATAGCCGCCGTACTTTTCAGCATAGTTGCTGTAAAAGTACGAAGTGTTCAGGACCACAAAGCGGCTATTGCCATAGTCAAAGGAGTACACGGTCTCCTTGTACGGTGGCATGGTCTTGCCAGCGGGCAGGTTCGCCGGGGGAATCGGGTCAGGACCGTTGGTGGGGTTGACGAACGCTTGGGCAAAGACCTCTTCTCCGCTGTTTGGCGGTTCTTTATCGAGCATGATGAAGTAAGCCGCCGCCGATCCCGGATCCACTGGCGGTTTAGGGGGTTGCGCCATCATGTTGGTATCAAGATATACGTTCCAGGAGAGTTCGTGATTACCTTGGACCGCATAGAGCGGGATGTAGTGGGCTACTTGCTCGATTGCATCCTTGAACGAGCGCAATTGCAATGCCAGATCCTGCGGGAAGCTGCTGAATCCCCACTCAAAATCCCCGTTGTAGACCACGAAGGCGGCTTTCCGGTTGAACGCATTCGTGAACTCCTGCTTGACCACCGCATAGTTCGTGCCACCAAAGTTGAACTCGGCGCTACCGAGCCCAGCGCGTGCGTCCCCCATGACCGTAAAGTCGAATTTGGTGGCGCGTTGCGGCGGGGTGTTGAAATAGTACTCCCGTGTGGCAGTCGTATTCGTGCCATCTGTGATTTGGACCGAGTAGGTGTAGGTGCTGCCCGCAGTCAGCCCCGTCAACGGGACTTCAAAGTGTGTCGTCTTCGTTGCGGTAGATTGAACATCGCCCTTGCCCAACTTGACCATCCCATTTACCGGTTGATCGGTATCCCACGAGATCGTCGCGCCGGTCGGGGTAATCAGGTTCACGAAGGGACCTTGGACGACCGTCGGTACCAGTTTGCCATTGTAGAATTCAAAGCGCCGGTCATACGCCACCGACGCGGGTGTGTCGAACAAACGAGTACCGGGGTTGACCAATTCAATTCGATAGGCGACCACGCCTCCGCCCTTCTGACGCATCTGGACAAAGTCGTTTCCCGTCGACGTCAACGTGGGCGAGATTGGAATCGTAACACTGTGCTGGGTGCTCACCCCACTGTATTTTTCCTGAACAGCGCCAACGTAGCGCACTCGGGGCAGCAGGGCGATTGGATCAAACGTGCCATAATAAACCGTGGCGGCAGTGGTGCTAATGGCAGTGGTGAAATCTATTTTGGCTGTCCACGCGCCAGTCATCGTCACGGTTGGCTCGTCATTCAGAACCCACAGACTCATATCATACAGCATATAGGGAGGCATCGCGGGCAGTGTGGTCCACGTACCGACGGTGATAGGTCTGGTGAGTTTGATGTCTGCCGCGGAGACCATCTTGGGAGGCGCAATCGTCGCGGCTTGGGTCGGCTGTGCGGTGGTGGGTTGCGCCGCGACTTGGGTCGGCTGTGCGACTGTCGGCGCGGCGGCGCGCTGAGGCGCGCCTTGGCTTTGTAGGACGACGAACGCGGCAGCGACAATCAACGCGAACACGATTATGCCGATCAGCAAATTGCGCCCGCGGTTACTGCTTGCAGTCGTGCTTGGTCTTTGATATTGGTACCGACTTGCAGTGGCTTGGGGCGAGTACGCTGTTGCCCTAGTCATCGGTGGCGGCGCGGCGGGAGCAGGTGCCGCTGCCGCGGGAGTCGCCGTAGCGAATGTGGGCGTCAACACGGCTGGCGCCGGGGATGCTGTTTGGATGACGGGAGCCGGAGTCGCCTCAGGCGCAGGGACTGGCTCTAGCGCACCGGCAAGTTGGCGCAATGCCAGGTGGAACGCGGCGGGGTTTTGATCGGCGACCTCGCAGATCGCGGACGTTGCTTGCGCCAGCCGTTC
>DHFK01000013.1 GCA_002400365.1 Anaerolineales bacterium UBA4826
TTACCACCTCGCCTTTGACGCCGGTGATCGCTTGGAAAGCGCCGTCGCCGCAAGCGGGGATGCACAGCAGGCAGCCGTTGCACCGAGCGTCCACACTCGCCCGGACACGCGGCGTCAGCGGCATCTCTGGAAACTCGACGATCTTTTGCAGCGCGGCGCCGATGACGGATTTCAAATCGGCAAATCCTTTCCGATCGAGATAGTTGCCTAGTCCCTTGACCAGTCCTTCGACGATCCCGTAACCACTCCACATCGCCGCGGTACCAACTTGCACCGTGCTAGCGCCGACCGCCATGAACTCGACTGCATCTTCCCACGTACTGAGACCTCCCAAGCCGGAAACCGGCAGCCCGGTCGCTTTGGCGATTTGCGCGACGCAGCGCAGCGCGATCGGTTTGACGCCGGGTCCAGAATAGCCGCCAAAAGTCGCTACGCCGCCCACGGTGGGGAGCGCGGTCAGCGTGTCCAAATCCACGCCAACGATGCCCGACACGCTGTTGATCGCGCACAAAGCATCCGCGCCGTTTTCTTTGGCGGCGTGGGCGACGAAGGCGATGTCGGTCACGTTGGGCGTCAGTTTGACCACCACCGGCACCCGGGCGATCTCTTTCACCCAAGCGACCACCTCGCCGGTCAGTTCCGCGTTCTGACCAATGAATGCGCCCATGCCTTTACTCGGCATCCCATGCGGACACGAGACGTTGAGTTCGAGCGCGTCCGCGCCGGCTTCCTGCATCGCCTCCGCTAGGTGCTGCCAGTTCTTTTTCACCGGCGCGTCCATGATGCTCGCCCACAGCGGTCGGCTGGGATACGCGGCTTTGACGTCCGCGATCTCCCGCTGCCACTGCTCGACCGTCAATTGCGTCGTCAGTTCGACGTTTTCCATGCCGACATTGCGCTTGTGATAACGGAGCGGATGGAGGCGGGGCTGGAGATCATGGGCGGGCTCGAGCGCGATACTTTTCGTCACCGCGCCGCCCCAGCCCGCGGCAAAGGCGCGCTTGATCATCTCTGCCGTCCGCGTCGGCGGGGCGGACGCCAGCATAAAGGGATTGGGGAAACGCATCCCAGCAAAATCCACCCTCAGATTCGCCATAGCTGCCTCCTCTCTTCACGCATCACGCATCACGTTTTACGTTTAACTCCTCACGCCTCACGTTCACCGCAACACAAACCCCCATCCGCTCCAGGTCTCGCATCAGGCGCGCATTGTCCACGACGTTGCCCATCAGCCCCAATTCCGGCTTGAGCGCACCATCCAAGTACTGGAGCAGGCAAGCGACGACCGGCGCGGCGGTGAAGAAATAGCCGTCGTTGCTGCTCGCCGTAATTCTCACCTGGCGCGGCTTGCCCTCCTTCGTTCCTTCCGCATCCAAAACGAAGACCGCGCCCTCGGACTTGATCGAAAAAGTATTGATGCCCCAGCGGAACAACCGGGCGAGCAAGCGCACGCCCAGTCCTTTTTTGACTGTATGGAAGAGTAGGATCAATGGGAAAACGAGATTGTCCACGAACCAATTAAAGCCCGCCACGTAAACGCCGGTCTCTTCCAAGCCGAACATCGCCGGGAGTGGTTTCAATTCCTCCATCTGCAATGGATAACAGATGCGTTTTCCAAACGGCGGACCGAAATCGGTGCGGATGAAATCGTTCCAACCGGCGCGAACCCATTTGCCATTCTTGAAATGAATGGTCTTGGACTCGCCGACCTCGTGGATGATTTCGTAAACCGATTCCAGCGATTCGATGTGCGCGTTCATCGCCATACTGATATTCGCCTTGCGGTACTGGTCAAAGTACGGCGCGGCTTGTCGAATAAAGACCGCCGGCAAGCCGGGATGAAAACCGCCTTGCGTGATAAAGATGCGTCCCGACTGTGCGATTGCATCGGCGAGCGACGTCAGGGCAGAGACGACCTCGCTCTGAACCAAGATGTCGAGGTAATCACAGCCCGCCGCCAGCGCGGCTTGCGCGATCGGTTTGGCGTACTGGGGCGTCGCGGCAGTGACGATCACCATGTCTACGCCGGCGAACGCTTTCTCCAAACTCGCTGGATCCGCGGCGTCGGCGCGCCGGGCTGAAACCCGATTGCCCGGAAATCGTTGATTCAATTCCGCGCAGAGTTTTTGGGCTGGCTCGCTGCGCCGCCCGGCGATCACGACGTTGGCAGCGGTCTCTTGCAAGATTAGTCGCGCGATTGCCTTGCCCGCATTACCATACCCACCGAGAATGAGCATCGTCTTGTTTTTCATCGGTTGCTCTTTGCGCTTTTTTCACGCATCACGTCGCACCCACCTCGCCCCACACCTCACTCACCGCTCTCTTCGTCAACGCCTTCACCATTGCCTTGCGGTACGCCGCGGTCGAACGCACATCGTCAATCGGCTTTGCCGTTTCCATCGCGGCGATGGCTGCGGCTTCTATCACGTCGGGGGTGAGCGGCGACGCGGACAAAATCGCCTCGGCTTTTGGTACGCGGATCGGCGTGGGCGCGACGGAGGCGAGCGCGATGCGGAAACTGAAACCGGATTTCGATTGCTTGTCGGGATAACCCAACGCTGCGACGCCGACGATCGCAAGGTCGCCGTGCGCGTTGCGCCCCAGTTTGATATAGCGACCGGCCGCGCCCTTGGGCGGCGGCGGAATTTCGATGCGGAGCAAAAACTCGCCGGGCTTGAGTACAGTCTTGCCGGGACCGAGGAAGAATTTGGTGATGGGCACGCCGCGTTCGCCGCGCCGTCCATGCAAAATCAAATTCGCTTCGAGGGCGAGCGCGGCGGGCGCGGTGTCGGCAGCCGGCGACGCGTTGCACAAGTTGCCGCCCATCGTCGCGCGCGTGCGGACCTGGTACGCCGCGACGCTGTGGATCGCTTCGGCGAGCAGCGGATAATTTTCTACGACTGCCGGGTGACGCGCAATCGAATTCATGTCCGCGCCCGCGCCAATCGTCAATCCTTTGCGTTGACTGAACTTGATCGCGGTCATGCCGGGCAAGCGCTTGACGTCAATCAAGAATCTCGGCGCGATGAAACCGTCGCGCATGCGCACGAACACATCCGTGCCGCCCATGAACAATCGCGCCGCGCCATCGCTCTTGAGTAAAAGTTTCGTCACCTCCTGCGGCGACGTGGGCTTGATGTAGTCGAAGGAAGGAAGACCGGGACTGGGAAGCATGGCGACTCCAAGTTCTAGAAGTTGGAAATTGGATGTTGGAAGTTGGAGGTTGGAAAACGCTCTCCAACTTCCAACTTCCAACTTCCGAGTTCTACGTGTTGATGTTCTCGCGCTCTAGCACGCCGAACCTGGCAGGGGGGAGGATGAGGAACAACAGGTTCAGCACGATGCCGCAGATGGCCGAAAAGACAATCGCCGGGATGCCGTCGGGGAACAGCGCCGGGATTTGGAACGGAAAGTAACCGTTGGGCAGCGCGAGGTTGCCGCCGATGCCGGTGATCAGAATGATCGCGCCCACCGCCAACTGGCGCGGATCGAACAGGTTGACCTTTTCGGACTGGATCAGCGCGATGCCCTGCATGCCGATCACGCCGAAGAGGTAGATCGCGAGACCGCCGGTGACCGCGACCGGTATCGTGTTGACGAGCGCGGCGAGTTTGCCGATGAACCCCAGCAAGATCGCGATGACGCCCGCCGTCATCAGCACTGGCACCGAATAGTTGCGCGTGATCGCCATCAGACTGTTGTTCTCGCCATAGTTCGTGCCGGCGCAGCCGCCGAGGAAGCCGACGACGAGATCGTCGCTGCCGTCCGCCACCAAGTTCAAGCCGATCAGCTTTTTGATCTCCAGCGGGACCTTGCCCAGTTCCTTCGCCAACTGGTCAATGTACAGACTCATTTGGTACAGGTGCGCGGTGGATTCGGGAATCGTCGCGATCGCGATCAGCGCGATGCCGGTGATGGACGCCCACGCGCGCGGATCGCCGAACGCCGGGAGGGTAAAGCGCGGGACCTGGATCCACGCCGCTGCATCCACGCGCGCGAAATCCACCAAGCCGAAGGGGATCGCGACGAGATAGCCGACGATCGCGCCGAGCAGGATCGGCAACATGCCGAGCAAGCCCTTGCCTTGCAGGTACACCGAAAACGCGACCGTCACGAGCAACGTGATGAGCGCGACGCCCCAGTGCGCGCCCGCCATGCCCAACGCCGCGCCGGCGAGCGCGATGCCGATTACGATTGCCACGCTGCCGGTGATGACCGGCGGCAGCACCTGGTCGAGCGCGGCTTTGCCGACGCGCATGATCAGCAAGCCGATCAGAATCTCAAAGACCGCCGTGCCCATGATGCCGACCTGGACGATCTGGACGCCAGCCGCGCAGTACACCGTGTCCTTGGCGTTAAAGCAGGTCGGGTCGTACATCTTCATCGCCGCCATCACGACCGCGATATAACTGAAACTCGAACCATAGTACATCGGAATTCTGCGCGTTGCGACGAGCAGCGCGATGATCGTGCCGAGACCGCTCGCGGCAAGCGTCACGCCCACGTCGAACTTGGTGAGGATTGCTACGAGCACCGTTGCCGGGAACATCGTCAGCACTTGCTGAAAGCCCAGACTGAGCATGGCGCCCCAGGGCGGCGTGTCCGCC
Source organism: Anaerolineales bacterium UBA4826 (assembly GCA_002400365.1). Taxonomy (GTDB): domain Bacteria; phylum Chloroflexota; class Anaerolineae; order UBA4142; family UBA4142; genus UBA4142. Next base: position 4,608 of record DHFK01000013.1, read on the forward strand.
GGCATGTAGCCAAACACTTTGGGTTTCGCTTCGACTGCCATGGTAAATTCTCCTTCTTTGGAAAACCGAGCAGGTTGATAACGATTGTGTGTGCCAGGCACGTGGCGGGGCGGCTCCTCCTTTCTCTAATCCCTAGACTAGCGGCTCGAACTTCAACCCATACAC
>DHFK01000191.1 GCA_002400365.1 Anaerolineales bacterium UBA4826
TCGCCGCGCTCACCTTCGCCCTTCCCATGCTGCCGATTCTCGGCGCGATGATTCAGGACATGGTCACCGAAGGCGATTTCATCCAAAGCGGACTTGGCTTTGCCGATGATTTTGCCAGCGATGCGCTCGGCTTTTTCGTGCCCAGCCATCTCCACCCGATTTTGGGTAATCTCGAAGCGCAATTCCATTTTGCGTACACCAACTTTGCGGACTTGGGTTTCGTCGCGCTCGCGCTCGCGTTCCTCGCGCTGTGGAAAATACCGCGCGCGCGCCGCTGGGGCGTCCTGGGCGCGATCTTCGTTTTGATCTCGCTCGGACCCGTCCTGCGCGTGAACGGCGCGCGCTTGGACCTGCCACTCCCGTTCGACCTGCTGCTCGAGATCCCATTCGTCAAAGGCAATCGTTACCCCAGCCGCTGGAGCGTCATGGTGACGCTGTGCCTTGCCGTCCTGATTGGCTATGGGACAGTGTGGCTGTTGGCGCGAGTCTTACGGAACACGCACCACGTATCACGTCTTGCGTATTGCGTGACGGCAGGTGTCTTGCTGGCTACTCTTCTCTTCGAACACGTTTCAATTCCGCTTCCACTTTCCAACTTTCAGATTCCAGACGTTTACAAGACCATCGCGCAAGACCAGGGCGATTTCACCGTGCTCGAAATTCCGCTCGCGTGGCGCAACGGCTTTCGCATGACCGGTACGCTCGATCAGGCGATGATGTTTGCGCAGTGGTATCAGACCGCGCAGCGGCACCCGCTTCTCGGCGGCAACACCTCGCGCAATCCCGAACTCAAGTTCCAGTATTTCACCGAAGCGCCGGTCATCAACTCGCTGATCGCGGTTGAGACCGGACACGCGTTGGACGTCCCGACGCTTCGGCACGATCAACAACTCGCGCCCGAGGTGTTGCGTTTTCTCGGCGTGCGGTACATCGTGTGGCACTCGCCGCGCCAGCCGCAAAACCGCGCCGCGCTCGAGGCGGCGCGCGCGTACGTGGAAGAGGTCTTGCCGGCGACGAGATTCTACGATGTGAACGACGATGCCGGCGAGACCATCGCGTACCGCGTGAACGATCTGCCGGCGTTGAATCAGACGACGATCCTGCCGATCCGGGCGGCGCGGCTGTACTTTGCCGAGGGCTGGGGCGCGTTAGACAACGGCGCACCGGTCTGGGCGACGCGGCGCGAGGCAAGGCTCTTGGTGCGGCTCGCGACGCCGGGCGATGCCACGCTTTCATTGCGCGCGTTCGCGCCGACGCCGACCCAGCGCGTGACGGTCAACGTCAACGGGCGCGCGCTGGATGCGCTGTCCATGCAAGCCGGCTGGGGCGAATATGCGGTGCGGTTGCCGCGCGAGGCGGCGCGTGCGGGGATGAACGAAATCGTTTTGCAGTTCGATAAACTTGTGCCCACGGCTTCGGTACGTGCGGACGATGACTATTATGCCATTGGCATCACGGCCATTCAATCGCCGGCGTCCATCGTCGTTCGCAGCGCGGGGAGCGAGGTCGGCGATTTCGCGCACATCTACGTGAATGGCGTGGACGCGGCGCAAAATTCGCGCGGCTATAACGTCGTCGTCGTCAACGAACGTACCGGCGCAGTCGAAGCGAGCGCGGCGTTCGACACTTTCGCCTCGGCGGAAGCATCGGCGCGGCTCGCCCAATTCGTCGAAGGGATTCCGCGCGGCAGAGTCGTCGCGGTCGCGGTGCGGGATGAAGTCTCGCGCCATCTGACCGAGCCAGCCGTCAGCGCGTTGCGCTCGATCGGCGCGAGCGAGGATTTGCGCGGCGCGGCGCGGTTCCGCTGGTCGCACGCGATCATCGGAGTCAAAGGCGCCAAGCCGGGAACCGTGCTCGAAGACGCCAGCGCGACGATGCCCGCGCAACTCGTCGTCGGCGTCGGCGCGACAGAACCGAATGTCGCGGCGGCGGTAGAGTGGATAAAGATCCAAGCGCGTTAAGTCGCGTTGTCAGTCAACCTTGCGAAGGTTGTGAGAGGGCTTGCAAAAGCGACAATTCTTGGCACAGGAACGCGCATTTCATTCGAAGATCACTGCCGGACCTGCGCAAGGCTGAACAGTACGATTTGTGGTAAAATGCGATCATGCCAGCCATCACCGTTTCCTCTCTCGCCAAAACATTCGTTACCAAACGCAAAGCCGCCGGACTCGCCGGCAGTTTGCGCGCGCTCGTTCGCCCCGAACAGCAACTCGTCGAAGCGCTGCGCGGCATCTCGTTCGAAATGGAAAGCGGCGAACTCTTGGGCTTGATCGGGCCGAATGGCGCGGGCAAATCCACGACGATCAAGATTCTCACCGGCATCCTCTACCCGACGCGCGGCGACGCGCGCGTGCTCGGTTACGTGCCGTGGCGGCAGCGCCGCGAACTCGCGTATCACATCGGCTCCGTGTTCGGTCAGCGACCCCAGTTGTGGTACCACTTGCCGGCGATTGACACGTTCTACCTCTTTGGCAAAATCTACGAGATTGACGACAAGGCGATTCGCGCGCGCATCGGCTTTTTGACCGAAGCGTTCGAGATCACGGACTTGCTCGAAACGCCGGTGCGAAAACTTTCGCTCGGGCAGCGGATGCGCTGCGAAGTCGCCGCGTCGCTCCTGCACCGCCCGCGCTTGCTCTTGCTCGACGAGCCGTCCATCGGCTTGGATGTCGTCGCCAAACAAAACATCCGCGACACGATTCGGCGCATGAACGAATTGGAAGGCGTCGGCGTGCTGCTCACTTCGCACGACGCGGGCGATCTCGAGGCGTTGTGCAAACGCGTCATCATCGTCAATCACGGGCAGATCGTTTACCAGGACAAGGTCTCGACCTTGAAGCGCCGTTATCTCACGTCGAAGACGGTCGAAGTGCGCTATGCAGAAACGGTGCCGCCGGATTTTTGCGTCCACGGCGCGGAGATTTTGAAAACGGGGCATTACGGCGTCAAACTGCAATTCGATTCTAACGCGACGCGCGTCGAAGATGTGATCGCGCAACTCGCGCNNTATGCGGAGACCCGGTAAGCCGGCATCGTTTTTTGTGTCTTCTCTCCCTTTGACGTATAATACGACCGGGAGCAGCGAAAGTGATGTGGCATTTTACGCCGTACGCCTACGCTTATCTTGTGACCGGCGGCGTCTCACTGAGCATGGCGCTGATCTGCTGGCGTCGGCGGGCGATCCCCGGGGGGACAGTGCTGGCGCTCCTGATGCTGGCAGTGGCAGCGTGGGCAATTTTTGGCGCGCTGGAAATGGCGGCGGTAGGGATCCCGGCAAAGGTATTCTGGTCCAAGGTCGCTTACCTGGGCACCACGCCCAGTCCCGCGCTGCTCTTGATCTTCGCGCTAACCTACAGTCAACAGCACCGTTGGCTGACGCGCCGCAATATCCTCGCGTTGTTCGTCCTCCCGGTTCTTACAATCCTCCTTGCCGCTACGAATGAATGGCACCACCTGGTGTGGACGAGTTTCACGCCCAGTCCCAGCGGCGACAATGTTCTCATCTACGGACACGGCGTTGGCTTCTGGGTCCTGGTGGCATATTCTTATCTGGCGCTCACCGCCGGGATTCTGGCGCTGGCGCACGCATTCATTCGCTTTCGCGGACCGTACCGGCAACAAGCCCTTTTACTCCTCGTCGGCGCGCTATTGCCGTCCGTCTGGAACGTGATCTACGTTTTCGATGTGAGCCCCCTCCCTGGCTTGGACGCAACGCCGATCGCTTTTGCGTTCACCGGCTGGATTCTTGCCCTGGGCATCTTCCGCTTTCGCCTGCTCGACCTGGTGCCGGTCGTGCGCGATCGGTTGATCGAAAATATGCGGGACGGCGTCTTGGTCTTGGACGCGCAAAATCGAATCGTGGACATCAATCCCGCCGCGCGGGCGCTGATCGGCAACGACCAGGCGCTGATCGGGCAGGACGTGAGCCAGGTTTGCGCTGGCATCGCGCGTCACTTGAGCGACGACGAAACCCCGGCGGAAATCGTCCTGGGCGACAATCCGCTGCGCTATTTAGATATGCGCGTGTCGGCGTTGCCGGATCCGCAAGCGCATTTGGCGGGACGCTTGATCGTCTTGCACGACATTGGCGATCGCAAGAAGATGGAAGCCGCGATCCGCGAGATGAACGCGACGCTAGAGCATCTGGTCGCCGAGCGCACCGAGGAATTGCAAGCCACTGTCCACCGGCTGCAAGACGAAATCGCCGAACGCAAACAAGCCGAAGAAAAACTGCGGCAGATGGACGAGGCGCTGGCGCAGCACGTCGCCAATCAGAGTCACAAACTTGCCGCGCTGTACGAAGTGATCCTCTTTGCCGGGCAGGCGCTCGCCGTGCCGGAAATCCAGGCGCGCGTGTTGGAAACGATCATGTCCACGATGGACTGCGAAGCCGGCTGCGTGCATCAATGGGATGAGTGCACGGCGACGCTCAGACTATCGGCGCAGCGCGGGCTCTCCGTCGAAATGCAAAGCCAGATCGAAACGATCCCGGCGAGTTGGCTGTTGGACGACAAGATCCCGCGCGCGATCACCAATCTTTCAGCCGCGCCCGACATTCCCACAGCCATTTGCCTGCCTGGCTTGGAAGTCTATCTGGGTATTCCGACTTTTCTGCAGGGTAAACCGACCGGCATCTTGAGCGCGTTTTGGAACCACACACGCTATTTCTCGGTGGAAGACATCGCGCTCTTTAGCGCGTTGGCGGATCAGTTGGGAATCATCGTCGAGAATACCCGCCTGCGCGAACGCAGCGAAGCGGCGGCGATCCAACAAGAACGTCGCCGGCTCGGCCGCGACTTGCACGACTCGGTGACGCAATCGCTCCACAGTTTGGCGCTTGCCGCGGACATCGCCCACAATCGTCTGCGGCAGGGCAAGTTCGATCTGCTGGGCGCGTCGCTAACGCAATTGGCGGAGAGCGCGCGGCAGGCGCTCAAAGAGATGCGGCTCTTGCTCTACGAATTGCGCTTGACGACGCTGGAGCAGGTCAACCTGGTCGAAGCGCTGCAAACGCGCCTCGACGCGGTGGAGCGGCGCGCGGGGATAGACGCCCAGTTGATCGTCGAGCCGCTGCCCTATCTGCCGAAAACCTGGGAGGGCGAACTCTACTGCGTGGCGATGGAGGCGTTGAACAATTCGCTCAAGTATGCGCGCGCGACGCGCGTTACCGTCAACTTGTGCGGGCATGCCCACGGTATCGAGTTGGAAATCGCGGACGACGGCAAAGGCATTGACCCGCAGGCGCGCAAGCCCGGCGGCATGGGCTTGCAGAGCATGGCGGAGCGCGCCGACCGGTTGGGCGGAAAACTGACCATCCAATCGGCGCCGGGTCAAGGCACGCGCGTTCATCTCCGGGTTGAGGAGGCGAATTGAAACAGGAGATTCAACCGGCGCAAGCGATCCGCGTCCTCGTCGTTGACGATCATCCGCTGATGCGCGAAGCGCTTTGCGCGGCGATCGCAGACGAACGCGACATGCAGGTGGTCGGCGAAGCGACGAATGGCGAGGAAGCCGTCGCCCAGGCGCGCGCCCTCAAACCCGACGTTACGGTGATGGATCTGTTTATGCCCGGCAAAGATGGGCTGGGCGCGATCGCCGAGATCAAGGCGGAGAATCCGGCGGCGCGCCTCATCGCGCTAACCAGTTCGACCGACGAGGACCTGGTCTTGGCGGCGATCCAAGCCGGCGCGCTGGGCTATCTCCTCAAGGACAGCCAGCGCGTCGAATTGCTGCGCGCCATTCGCGAGGTCAGCCGGGGCAATACCTTTTTGCCGCCGCCGGTCGCGCAGAAGTTGGCAAACAGCGTGCGCAAGCGGCCGCCCGACCAACCGCCACTCGTCGAGCCGCTTACAGAGCGCGAGTTGGAGGTGTTGAAACTGATAGGGCAAGGCGCATCGAACCGGCAAATTGCCCAGACGCTAGGGGTGAGCGAAGGAACCATCCGCACTCACGTCCACAACATCCTGGGTAAATTGAATCTGGAAAACCGCAATCAAGCGCTGCTCTATGCGGTGCGCCAGGGCATCTCCAAGACCTGATGCAATTATTCAGCCACAGAGATTTTTGTCTGTGTCCCCTGTGCGATGGCACATCAATAATTCGCCGCCAAGCGGCGATTCAAAGATGTGCCATCGTCTATGGCAATATGGCGGACTTGTAATACCGATACCAGGTTTCTCGGAGAAACCTGGTATCTTGTTTTTGTTGACGCGTCTCCGCGTTTCGTCGAGCGCACAGGCAGCCCGGTCGTCGTTTTGCAGAGGCATTTTTTCTATCTGCCGGTAGATGTATTTGGGTGGGGAATTTGGTAAAGTCTCTCTGGATGCCCTCCAGCCCAGTAGTTTGTAAAGCTGATCCTGATGGGTGGAAGGCAGCCGCGCTGCCGCCTCGCTGACGCCCAGCACGGCTGGGCTGCTACCCTGCGAATTGATTTGATGAACTACTTGCCGCCAAGAAAGAGCCCTATGACTGTCGAAAAACAGAAACTCGTCGTGATCGCCGCCAAGCCGGGGATCATGCGTAATTCGCTCTTGTCCTACCTGCGCGCGCTCTTGGGGGTTTCGACCATTCTGCTTGCCGACGACGCCAACCTCGCCGAGCAGATGATTCGCGAACACCAGCCGGAACTCGTCGTCGTGGACGCGGACCTCTCCGAGAACGAGATGCTGCGCGTCATTCAATTCGCCCACGCCCAAGCGCGCGCGAACAAGACGATCGCGTTGGTAACCAGTCTGCCCCAACAGCAACTCTGCCTCGCCCAGGGCGCGACCCATGCGCTGCTCAAGGGCTTTTTGGACAAGCAACTGAGAGACGCGGTGTTGAACGAAGNNTGGTCGCCTTGTGCGTGATCGTGGCGTTGGTTATCGTCGGCGTCGTCGTATTCGTCGCTTCGGCTCCGACCGGCAAGCCGATCATCGTCATCAACGCGCCGGCGCCCGGCGCGCAATTCGGCGAGGGTCAAGCGGTTGTCGTCCAGTCCACGGCAACCGACGCCAAGGGGATCGTCAGGGTCGTGCTTTCAGTAGATAACGTCGTCGTCCAGGAAGACAAACTGGATGCGCCGCAAACCGCGCTGCAGCGCCAGCAGACGTGGCAGGCGACCGGCGTCGGCGCGCATCGGCTCATCGTGCGCGCGTTTCGCGCCGATGGCACCGCGAACGAGCCGGTGAGCGTTACGGTGAACGTCGTGCCGGGCGGTACGCCTGCGCCGACTCCAACGCCGCTGGCAAGTTGCTACAACGCCGCCGCCATGGTGTCGGACGACATTACGGTGCCGGATGGCGCTGCGATGCCGCCGGGGCAACCGTTCGCCAAAGTCTGGCGGATGCTCAACAACGGGACCTGTTCGTGGGGCGCGGGTTATCAGTTGGCGCTCGTCGGCGGCGAAGCGATGTCGAATGTGAATGTGGTCAGCGCGCCGAACACGCTGCCGGGCGCGATGGCGGACGTGAGTGTGCCGATGACCGCGCCGACCGCGCCCGGGCTGCACGTCGGGCACTGGCGTTTGCGCGGATCGGATGGACAACCTTTCGGCTCGCTGCTGGACGTTCGCATCAATGTGCCAAATCCGCAACCGCCGCCGACGTGTACCGGCAAACCGCAGATTTCATCGTTCACCGCGTCGCCGACGACGATCGCGCCGCACAGTCTCGTCTCGCTGAACTGGAGTCTGATGAACGTGAGTGCGGCGCAGATCAATCCCGGCATCGGCGCGATCGCCACGTCGGGTTCGATCCAAATTGTGGTGGATAATTCCACGACCTTTGTGCTGACGGCGTACTGCGGCAGCGCGACGGACACGCGCCAGGTCCTGGTGAATGTCGTGTCGCCCACGGTCCCGCCAACCCCGGTTCCGCCAACGCCCAAGCCGGCGTTCCAAGTTACTGGCGCGTCCATGAATGTCAGTCCATCGAACTATGTGGGTTTCTGCCCGGGCCATTTCTACTACACGGGCAGCATCACGACGAACGACGCGGGGCAGGTGACTTTACGCTGGATTGGCGCCGGCTCTGCGCCATCGCCGANNATGGGGCACGAAAGGTTCGTTGTGGGCGCAGTTAGTCATCGTCACGCCGAATCAACTCAGTTCGAATCAAGCCGCGTTCACCAATAGTTGCAGCGATCCAACGCCGATACCGCCGCCGACGAACACACCGCCACCCCCACCGCCGACAAATACGCCGGTGCCGCCGCCACCGACGAACACGCCGCTACCGCCACCGCCGACCAACACGCCGGTGCCGCCGAGACCGAACATCAATGGGGCGTGGCGCGCGCCGAATCAGTTTCTGATCGAGGACTTGGCAGAAGCGCTCGGGTGCATGAACTATCCTTGCCATGTGAGCGGCAAGTTCATGGACATTCGAGGGACCCCACTCGATGGCAGTCTCGCGGGCTCGTTCGACGGCGCGCGCTTGACGTTCGACGTGGCTTGGAATATGCCCGGCGCGCCGGCGCTCTCGTTCAACGGGACCTTCAGCGGGAATTCGATCTCCGGCAGTTGGAGAATGGGAGGCGATACCGGCTCAGTTACATTCGTCCGATAACAAACATTCGATTCAAGGAGGAAACAAAATGAAAAAGCAAAATGCCAAGTGGTTGATGTTCGCGATGCTCACGCTCGTACTGGCGCTGGCTGCCTGCTCAGCGCCGAGCAAGCCGACCATCACGCTCAACCCGGTCAGTGGACAAATCACCGCCGGGCAAGACATCTCTTTCCAGTCCATCTCTGCAGACGCCAAAGGCGTCGCGCGCGTGGAATTTTCGGTGGACAACACTCTCGTCGCCGAAAGCAATATTGATCCACCGCAAAAAATGATGACGTTGCAGCACCCGTGGAAAGCCGTGGCGGGTCAACACACGCTTAGCGCGCGCGCGTTCAACGTGGATGGCTTGGCAAGCGAGCGCGCCGAAATGGTCGTGGTCGTTGCCACCGCGCCCGCGCCAACCACTGCGCCGACTGCCGCGCCGACCCAGCCGGCGCCCACCGCGACGACTGCGCCGGCTGCGCCCACGCCGACGCAAGCGCCCGTGCCGTGCATCAACGCCGCGGTGTTTGTCACAGACGTCAACTACCCGGACGGCACGACGGTCACGCCGAACCAGACGTTCAACAAGACGTGGCGCGTCCGCAATACCGGCACCTGCGCGTGGACGACTGCTTATCAGTTGGTCCGCGTAGCCGGCGAGAAAATGTCCGCGGCGGACACGTACGCGATCCCGGCGACTGCGCCGAACGCGACCGCGGATGTGACGGTGCCGATGACCGCGCCAGCCACCGCCGGCATGCACGAAAGCCGCTGGCAACTACGCGACCCGAGTGGCGTGCTGATCGGGCCTTTGGTTGTGACCGTCAAGGTCAACACGGTGGTCCCCGCGCCGCCCCAAGTCGCGATTCTTTCGCCCGCGAATGGCTTTCAATTCACCGCTGGCACGGCTGTCACCGTCATGTTCCAGGGCAGCAGCAACTACACCGAGATGTCGAGCGTTGCGCTCTACATCAACAACACACAGGTCGCCAAGCAGACGGCGCGAACGCCCTCACGCCTGCTCACGGGTTCCTACCAGTGGCAGCCGGGCGCTGGCAACTATGACCTCTATGCCATCGGGGTGGATTTCAACGGACAACAAACCACCTCGGCGCACATCGTCGGCGGGATCATCCAACCGCAGCCGCAGTGCCAATTGACCGTCAACTTCCGCGCCGATCGTTTCACGCTCAACGCCGGCGAGCACACCTGGCTGCGCTGGGACGTTGAGTGCGCTGAAAAGGTGTTCCTGAACGGCGAGGGTGTGGTTGGGCACAATGCGCGGGAAATCGCGCCCAATGCGACGACGAATTATACTTTGCGCTCGATCAAGAAAGACGGCTCGCCGGACGATCGCACGATAACGATCACCGTGAACCCAGCGCCGCCACCCCCGACCCAAGCGCCGCAGCGTCGCAATGCCACCGGCACATGGCGGGCGGGTGACTATACGCTGGAATTGAATGAGGCGCTCGGTTGTTTGGTAGCAGATTGTAGCGTCACAGGTAGATACATCGAAGCGCACGGCGTTGCCGCGCCAACTATCGAGAATGTTTCGGGGTCCATCAACGTCTATAGCGGCGCAATGTCGCTGGTGATCGAACGACCTGGCGCGCAAGGTATCTCGTGTACCGTTGCCGCCAACAGTGCGAGTATGTCCTGTTCCGGCTCGTTCGGCTCGCTCACGTTCACCAAGTAGTGATGCTGGAAATTGGAAGTTGGAGGCTGGAGGCTGGAAGTTGGAGATTAGAGATTGGCACGCTAAATGTCTTCCAACTTCCAACTTCTAACATCCAATTTCCAATCTCTAATCTCCAATCTCCAAACAGGAGAAATGAAGAAATGAAAATCAAAACGATTGTCTCGCTGATCGGTTTGCTGCTCGTCGTCGCGGTTGCCGCGTGCACATCGCCCGCGCCCACTGCGCCGCCAGCCGTTACCACCAGCGCACCCGCGCAGCCAACCGTCGCGCCGACGACCGCGCCCGCCGTCGGGATGCCGAATCCCGCGTCGGTGTTTTGCCAACAGCAAGGCGGCAAGACCGAGATTCGCAAAGACGCCGCGGGCGGCGAAGTCGGCTACTGCGTCTTTCCCGACAAGAGCGAATGTGAGGAGTGGGCGTATATGCGCGGTGAATGCAAGCCGGGCGCGAAACCCGTGTCGTTGACCAAAGCCGATAACGGCAAGACGATTCAAGCCGCATTGGGCGGCATCGTCGAAGTTGTTCTCGAAGGCGCACCCGGTTCGACTGGCTATGCCTGGTCGCTTGCGTCCGGCAACGACAAGGTGTTGAAACCGCAATTCGATCCGGCGAAGCCGCTCGATCAGTACCAACCTGGCGCGGCGATGCCCGGCGCGCCCGGCAAGTTCGTCTACAAATTTCTGGCCGTCAGCGCGGGCAGCGCAACGCTCAAGTTCGTCAACAAACAAGCGTGGGTGCAAGACGATCCGAAAGCGGAAACGTTCACGGTGACTGTCAACGTCAAATAGCGCATGCAAGCCAAAACCCGAAGGGTCTCAGAGACCCTTCGGGTTTTACTGCAAATTGATGGCACACTCTCCATTCGCGCGCAAATCCATCGAACAAATCAACTGCGACCGCGCCGCGACCGACGCGGCGGCAGGACATCTGGGATTGCTCGAACTCGTCGCGCTGGGCATCATCGGCGCAGGGATTGTGGAGTGATCGCCGTGTGCGCGGCGTTCGTGCCCATCGAGCAACTCGCGCATTTGAACAGCATCAACATCTTGTTCTTGTACGCGCTCGTTTGCGCGTGCGTTTTGATTTTGCGCCGGCAGCAGCCGCATTTGGGCGCACACAAAGGTTGGGGGAGTGGAGCGGTTGGAAACCACAGCAACGACCACGCGCAGCCGACCTCCGTCGGCTGGATTAGACTGCGAAGGCAGTCTTGGCGTTCTTGTTGCTGTGACTTGCAGTCGCCCGTTGCGTGATCGTTTATCAAAGTTCAAGCCGCCGGCACAGTCGGCTCGAAAGTTGATACGGTCGAGCGATCAAAACGGCGAAACCATAGTGGTCTGGGGAGTGATCCACAATGATCCGATTCCGTTCTGCAATCTTCGTCTGCACGCTCGCTTTGTTGCTTGCCGGCGGGCGCGCCGCGCCTACCGCGCACGCGCAAGGCGCGTCGTCGTTCGTCGGCGAATATCACTTGCAAGATTTCACGCTCGAACTGAAGGCGGATGGCACGATCGTCTTGACCCACGCGCCACAACAACTCGGCGGCAAGCCGAACGCGTGGCACGGGACGTGGCACGTACAAGGCGACACCGCGATTGTCCGCATCGTCCAAGCGAGCGACGGCAAGCCGCTGCCCGAACCGCAGGAGATTCGCTTCACTTTCGTCGAGGGTTTCCCGACCATTGTTGGTCGGATCATTCCGGGCATCACGACGAATCCGGACGCGTTGACCTTTACGCTCGGCACAGGTCAGCGGCATCCGCTCGTGCGCCAACTCAATCGCTTGCTGGCGCAGTACGATTACTTGAACTACAAGTATCCCGAACGCAACGACGATCTCTACAACGAAACGGTGCGAAACGCGGTCGCGAATTTTCAGTCATCGCAACGCCTCTCGCCGACCGGCGCGGTGGACGCGCACACATGGCAAGCGTTGCTGAAACCGATCATCCCCCTGCCCAAGACCGCGCCGATCACGCACGTCCAACCGACCACGACAAACGTTTTTATCCGTTCGGGTCCGAGTACGCGTGCCGTCGCTTTGAGCAAACTGCAAGTCGGCAGTGTGATGGACGTCGTCGGCAAAATCGTCGGCGCGACGCCGGAGACGACGTGGTGGCAGGTGTGCTGTGTCAGCGATCAAAAGGGCTGGATCCGCAGTGACGTCGTGATGGTCTCTGGTCCGACTGATGTTGTGCCGGTCGTCGCGCCGCCCGCGCCGCCGACGCCTGTGCCACAGACCGCGACCAAGCCGGGCAAGCCGCTGATTGACCATCTGCCGTCGCACGCGCCGGATGGTAGTCCGGTCGCGTATCTCACATTCGACGATGGGCCCAGCACGTTCACGCCAAAATTCTTGGAGTTGCTCGCGCAGTATCACGCGCGCGGCACGTTCTTCGTGATCGGCGGCAGTGCGAAACTGCACCCCGATCTGGTGCGCGCCGCCGCGACCGCCGGGCATTACGTCGGCAATCATACGTACACGCACATCTCACTGCAAGGCGTATCGCACGAGACATTCATCAACGAGTCGGAACTGACACGCAAGACCTTGCTCAGCGAGGCGCGCGATTTGTTCACACTGGATGGCGACGTGCGTTACCTAAGACCGCCTTATGGCGCGACTGACTCGCACACGCGCGGGTACGCGGCGGAACTCGGCTATCAAATCACGCTGTGGGACATTGACCCGATGGACTGGCGCCGCCCCGGCATCGAAGCGATCTCGTCGCACATCCTCCGCAACGTCTTTCCCGGCGCGATTGTTCTGATGCACGACGGCGGCGGCGACCGGAGTCAAAGCGCGGCGGCGTTAGAAGTCGTCCTGCGCGAGTTGAGCGCGCGTGGTTTCATGTTCTACAATATTTTCGGGCAGTGAAGGAGGGCGCCGATGAACGACAATCCTGCACCTCGGTTTACCTTGACTCGTTTTCGATTGACATCTATTATTTGGCGCAATCCATTCGTATCGTGGACACGCGCGGCGAAACGCGCGTGTATTCCTTCGACGGCGTCGCGGCAGAGATTTGCTTGCAGTGCGATGCCGCGCAAACGGTTCGCGCGCTGATGGACGTGCCATCGGTGCGCGAACGCGCGACGCAAGTGGTCGCGATGCTGAACCAGTGTGTCGAGCAGGGCTTGATGCTGCGTGAGGGCAAGCAGTGTCAGAGTCTCGCAGTCGCGCGCGAGGGACACTCATCTGCGCGCCAGTGGAAAGGAGGTGAGCGCGAGCATTGAATGCTCCAACTTCCAAGATCCAATCTCCAACATCCAATCAGGAGGCTACTATGAACGACTTGCAATTGACTCGCAGGCAGTTTCTTCAGACGGGATCGGTAGGAGCAGCCGCGTTACTGCTTCAAAACCGCCTGTTCCCCAATCTAACCTTGAACGAGATCGCGGCGGTGCTTCCGACTCTACCGCAACCCACGCTCGGGTCAGGGACTGCCGATTTCGACATTGACCGCGTAAGCGCATTGCTGGGTGCGCCTGCGGCTCCAGCGCCAGTGGACCTGAGGGCATTCTTCCTGGGGCCCAAGGCGGAGAACGCCGACCTCGTAGAGCAACTGCTACTCAGGGTCTATCGCGACTATGTTTTCTGGCGGCGTAACTTTCATCCAGAAGACGAAGCAGCCATCGAGCCGGAGGATCAACGGAGTTTGACGTACGAAAATTGTGTCAGCCGCTTTCAGCGTGAGTTGTTCATCCTGCTGGGCGAACTCAAGTCCGACATTCCCTTCTACTCACCGCGCTATATCGGGCACATGACCGCCGACGTCTCGTTGCCAGCACTCGTCGGTTATATTGCCACCATGCTCTACAATCCCAACAACGTATCCTGGGAAGCATCACCCGTCACCACGCTGCTCGAACTTGAGGTAGGACGCGAGTTGTCCAAGCTGTTTGGCTTTGGGATCACACCCGACGAGTTAGCCAACACCTGGGGACACATCACCTCTGGCGGCACACTCGCCAACGTCGAGTCCATCTGGGTGGCAAAGGCAGTCAAATTCTTGCCCATCGCCGTGCGCGCGGCGGCGGCAGACTTGAACGTCAAGGGGTTGAGCGCTGGGCAAGCCAAGAAGGAATTGGCGCGCCTGACCGCCTGGGAGTTGGTGAATCTGCCGCTGGCGCAGGCGTTGGATCTGAAAGAACAACTCGTCGTCAACTACGTGAAAGGACATCCGGAGTTGCCAACTGATGAAGCGCTGGTACAGGTCAACGAACGGTTGAAGCAACACGACATCCTTTCTCTGGGCGATCACGCCTTTTTCTCTCGCCTGAACGGTGAGGACGCGCTCCAACCGGGGATCATGTGCGCGCCGCAGACGATGCACTATTCCTGGGTGAAGGGGCCGGGGGCAATCGGCGTTGGATCACGCCAAGTGGTACCTATCCCCATTGGCGCCAAGTACCGGATGGACACTAGCCGTTTGCGGCAGGAGTTGGAGCGGTCGTTGAAGGAGCGTCGCCCAGTCATCGCCGTCGTCGGTGTAGTGGGTACTACGGAAGAAGGAGCAGTGGATCCCATGCACGAATTGGTCGCGTTGCGTGACGAGTTCGCCAAGCGGGGGCTGAGTTTCTCGCTGCACTGTGACGCGGCTTACGGTGGGTACATTGGCGCCTGCTTCCGTTCGGCGACAGGCAACTTCCGGAGCCGCGACGAGGTCCAACGCGCGTACGCCGGCTGGCCATCGGAAGAAGTGTACCGCAGTTATGCGGCACTCAAGGAGATGGACTCGATCACAGTGGATCCGCACAAACTGGGGTTCGTCCCCTACCCGGCGGGGGCGATTCTCTTTCGGGATGGGCGAGTCAAGGAGCTGGTGGCTCAAGAGGCGGCGTATGCCCTGGGTGGTCGTACCGCGCGTCAGCCGGGCGAGATCTACATCGGCAAATACATCTTGGAGGGCTCCAAGCCGGGCGCGGCGTCAGCGGCAACTTTTCTATCACACCGCGTCGCACCCCTGGACGAGAATGGTTATGGCGCAGTGCTGGGTCAGACGCTGCGCATCGCTGGGTCATTCCACGAGCGCATCCTAAAGTTTGCCCGAACGATCCGGGACGAGTTCATTTTCGAACCACTGACGCTGCCGGACACCAACATCCTCAACTATGCTTTCAATCTGGCTGGCAATGATCAACTCGACGTGATGAACCGTTTCGGCTTGGCGCTCTACCAAGAGTTGTCCATTGACCCGGCTAGCCCCATCCAAAATCGCCGCTTTATCGTTTCGCACACCGAGTTCTCCTACGAGACGTACAATCCCGAGGCACTGCGCACATTCTTGTCGGAGAAGATGGGCGTGAAGGGGAGTTACTTGGTCTCAGCAACCGAACTCTCCCGGCAGCAGACGGCTGGGCAGAAGGGTTATGACAACGTGATCGTCGTTTTCCGCACGACGTTGATGAATCCTTTCACCCTGGAGCACGCGCAAGGGGAGCAAGACTATATTGACCTTTTCTTCGAGGCGTTAGTGCCGTTGCTACGCAAGGCGCGCAGCGCTGTCCAGACCAAATAGAAACGGTTCCCCTACTGCTTCACCGGAAACCTCCATCACGGTGGCGCGCGCTTGTGCGCCCGACGGCTCGACGTATCCGCGACGGCGCTCCGGCGCGATGCCCGCCCCGCGGCGCCCAAGGCGGGGCAGGCAAACCAAACTGAGGAACGAGGAGAAAAAAGCATGACGAACGGAACCGACAACCTCATCCAGACCAGATTCCTCGTTATTGCCATGCTCGTCGCGATGCTCGCTCTGATTGCGTGCGGCGCGGGCGGAGCCGCCAACCTGACGCGCTATCAGATTGACGGCGATACGCAAGGCGTGAGGCAAAACCAAAAGGGCTGGATTGCGCGTGCCGATGCGAACTTTGACGGACCGTGCGACAAATTGGCGGCGGCAAAACCATAGCGTGCCCAACAAGCCAATGGTCATACGGGCACACAAAGAAACTGGTGCGGTCGGCGGTCTGCCCCTTCGACTATGCTCAGGGCAGGCGTCGGCGGCTGCTCCTTAGGAGGAAAAAATGTCAACCTTTTCGCGTTCGTGGAATCTCGTCAAAGCAGCGTGGAGCGTTTTGCGCGACGACAAGGAGTTGGTCGTCTTTCCCATCGTCTCCGCGATTGCGCTGATTCTGGTGACGCTAGCGTTTGCCGTCCCCGAGTTTCTGCTCTACTCGGCGGGCGGCAACGAGGGACTGGGCTATGGCTTGCTGTTCCTGTTCTACCTCGTCCAGTACACCATCATCACCTTTGCGAATTCCGCGCTCGTCGGCGCGGCGCTGATTCGCCTGCGCGGCGGTAATCCTACGCTGGGCGATGGCTTGCAGATCGCGTCCAGCCGCATGGGGACGATCGTCGGTTACGCGCTAATCGCCGCGACCGTCGGCATGATCCTGCAAGCGTTCTCCAAGCGCGGGGTGCTTGCCGACATCGTGCGCTCGGTGATCGGCACGGCGTGGAATCTCGCGACGTATCTCGTCGTGCCGGTGCTCGTCGTCGAAAATGTGGGACCGCTCCAAGCCGTCAAGCGCAGCGCGAGTTTGCTGCGCCGCACCTGGGGCGAGCAGATCGTCGGCGGCGCGGGAATGGGCTTGGTCTTCTTCCTGCTCTTCTTGCTCGCAACGGTGATCGCCGGCGCGGGGGTCTTTCTCGGCATCGCGTCGGACTCGGTCGCGCTGATCGTCGGTAGCGTTGTCGCCGGGGTCCTCGCGTACGTCGTGCTCGCGCTCATCAGTTCGACGCTCGGCGGCATTTACTCGGCGGCGGTATACCGTTACGCGGCGGAGGGCGAGACCAGCAGGCAATTCGCGCCCGAACTGATCCGCAACGCGTTCCGCGCCGGAGGCTGATGTACTATCATAGTGTATCCTACGCTTTCAGGGGAGAGTCCATGCTTTCTGTCATTTCGCAGATCCTCACCGCCTTTGGTCTCGCGTCGGCGTCCGGGTTGAATGCGTACATCCCGTTGCTCATCGTCGCGCTCGCGGCACGGTTCACCGACCTGCTCAAACTCAATCCGCCGTTCGACGTTCTGACGAACGAGTGGGTGATCGGCGCGCTCGTCGTGCTGCTAGCGATCGAAGTGGTCGTGGACAAGATTCCGGCGGCGGACACGCTCAACGACCTCATCCAGACGATCATCCGCCCGACCGCCGGCGCGATTCTGTTTGCCGCCAGCACGAGCGCGATCAACTTGCATCCGGTTGTCGCGGTGATCCTGGGTCTCATCCTCGCCTTCGGCGTGCACGCGGTCAAAGCGACGGCGCGCCCCGTGGTGACGGCGAGCACCGGCGGCTTGGGCAACGCGTTCGTCAGCGTCGGCGAGGACCTCGCCTCGGCGGGAGTTTCGCTCGTCGCCATCGTCGTTCCCATGGCGGTGGGCGTCCTGCTTGCTTTCGGCATCGTAGGATTTTGGCTCTGGCGCAGACACCGCGCAGCCGGCAAGTAACCTATTGGAGGAAAGCAGACGATATTTACACAATTCAGAGGTTGCGCGTGTTTCTGACAGCGCGTTCGACGATGCCACGCCGGCGTGGGCAAAGTGACACTTGATAATTTCAGAATTTGTAGTATAATATCTTATGTAGCCGCAACCTGTGCGGCACTCCCACGCAAACCCCGGAGGTCCCGATGAAGAGGACAAGTTCCTACCTTGGACTGATCGCTGTAGCGCTGCTCCTCGCCAGTCTGAACGGCGCAGCGCCGGCGATGGCGGCGCCGCCTGCCCAAACGGCTTCGGCATGGACCGGCTTTTACTTTTCCAACATGAACCTTCAGGGCAATCCGGCGTTCGTCCGCGACGACTCGAACATTGACTTTGTCTGGGGCAGTTGGGGTCCGGGCGGCGGTATCGGCGGCGAGAATTTTTCGGTCCGCTGGATTCGCTGGCTGTTCATGGACAATCCCGGCAACTGGACGCTGACCACCATCACCGACGACGGCGTGCGTCTCTGGGTGGATGATCGGCTCGTGATAGACGCGTGGCACGATCAGCCCCCGACGGCGCACTCGGTTACGCTGAACCTGACCCAGGCATTCCACCTCGTTCGAATGGAGTACTTTCAGCACTGCTGCGTGGCAGAAGCGCATTTCCGCGCGCAGTACACGCCAGCGCCAGCGCCTCAGCCAACCACGCCCCCCGCTGACATCTGGCACGGCGAATACTTTGATAACCCGAGTCTGGGCGGCATGCCCGTGCTGTTCCGCGACGACGTCAACCTCAACTTTGACTGGGGCACAGCGCCGCCCGGCATTGGCATTTCTCAAGGCGGCAACTGGTCGGCGCGCTGGTCGTCGCAGCGCAATATGCCAAACACCGGCTATTACACCGTCAATGCCACGGCTTCGGACGGCGTGCGCGTTTGGGTGGACGATCGGATTTTGATTGACGCCTGGCGCGATCAGACGCCGACGACGTACACGGCAGCGGTCTACCTCACGCAAGGACAGCATCGGTGGCGCGTCGAATATTATAAGCATCTTGGACGCGCGATGCTCAACATGACGATTAGCCCGGGCGGCGCCAGTCCCACGCCCGCGCCGCAGCCCGGTCCCCAGCCGTTCGACATTACGATTGACACGCGCAGTCCCAATTTCCAAAAGGGGAACGGTCCGTACGCCTGGACGGCGTTCCCCAATGGCTATGGCGGCACCGCCTATTGGGCGTCCAACAACACGTACACGCCCCGGCGCTATAACTGGGCGCGTTGGTATCTCCCGCCCACCCGCGCGTGCTATTACGAAGTTTCGGTGTACATCCCGGCTGGCGTCGCCACCACGCGCAACGCGCGCTACTGGGTCGCGCACGCCGGCAGATACGAACTCCGGCAACTCAATCAAGCCGCCCACGGCAATCAGTGGGTCAGTCTTGGCACATTCAACTTTGGTGGCGCGGGCGGCGAGTACGTGTCGCTCTCGGACGTGACCTACGAACCCTACATGTCCACGATCGTCGTGGTGGATTCTGTCAACTTTGCGCCGCGCTGCTTGTAACCATCTATTGTTTGAGGTTGTTTGACAACTCACCACAAAGGCACAAAGATTCCGCGTCAAGAGCGAAAAAATCCGCGCTGATCCTTCGTGTCTTGGTGGCTTTGGTAATCATTGCATTTGTTCAACAACGTCTTCGAATATCAAAATGCACTCATGCTCGAGCCAAAGGAGGCAAAATGCGACAAGTCTTGTTCGTGGCAGTCGCCGCCATTCTTGCAGTAGTGCTGTTGACTGCCGCACAACCCAGTCCCGTTTCGGCGGCGGGACCGGCGTACTACGTCGTCCGCCCGGGAGACACGCTGACCGCGATTGCCTGGCGCTATGGCATGACCACCTGGGCGATCGCGCGCGCCAACGGGATTTGGAATCCCAACTACATCTACGCGGGTCAGGTGTTGGTGATTCCGTACGTGCCGGGACCCTTCCCACCAGTCCCGCCCTATCCCCCCGGACCTATTCCCGGTCCGATCTATCAGTGCGCGGTGCGCGTGAACTATGGCGACACCCTGATCGCCATCGCGGCGCGGCTACGGACGGATGTCTGGACCCTGGCGCGCGCAAACGGCATCTACAACCTCAACTGGATTTACGCCGGGCAGTGGCTCCGCATCCCGGGCTGCTCGCCTTATCCAGTTCCAGTCCCGCCATCGCCGGTACCGCAACGTCGGAATATCAGCGGCACCTGGCTTTCCGGCAACTATTCATTCCAGTTGCAGGAAGCGCTTGGTTGCCCGGGCCCCAATTGCGCCGTGACAGGCAAATTCATCGAAGCGCACGGGACCACCACGCCGGACATGACCGACATCACCGGCAGCGTGAACGTCAACAGCGGCGCAGTCTCGATCACGATTCCGGGGAATATGCCGGGCGCGCCCACCCGGTACTTTAACGGCACTATTGACGCCTACAGCAGAACGATGACGGGTCAGTTGACCGGCGTCGGAGCGCTCACGTTCACGAAACAGTAGCCAGCGCTCCGGCAAGCAGCAAGATACCAGGTTTCTTCAACCAAGAAACCTGGTATCTTGCGCCGCGCTTGTTCTTCTTCCCATCCTTTTCTGCTTCTCTCCGCCTCCGAACGGCTCTGGTCCTCTCTGCGATTCTTCCGCGCTTTCAGCCATGCTTGCGCAGTCCTGCGCGCAGTCGAAGGATTGCGCAAGCGCATGCGAGAGCAGCAGCGTCATCGCGCCAGCGGTTCGATCTTGGTCGTGAAAATGCGTTCCCAGTCATACGCGCGCGCGACGCGCTGTTTCAACTGATACCGCGCATCCCGCGCGAGCGCGTCCGCAATGGAATCCGCAATGGCCGCGGGCGCCGCGTCCAAGGCGAAATAGCGCGCGTGCTCGCCCGCCGATTCGCGGAACGGCGCGATGTCGGCGCAGAAAATCGGCAGACGCGCCAAGCCAGCTTCCAGGATCGGAATACCAAAGCCCTCGCGCGCGCTGGGAAAGAGCAAGGCGTCCGCCAAGAGATACAGGTCGCGCCGCATTGCATCGTCCACCGGTCCCTGCTCTTGCAAAAAGATCACCGCGTCCTCCACACCGCGCGCGCGGCGCCGCGCGCGCAATTCGTCCAGATACGCGACATTCGCTGGGTTGTGCGGCCCCAGCGGTCCCATCACGACGAGTTTGGGCGCTTGGCCAAGGCGGCGGAGCGCTGCGGTAATCTCAATCGCCAGTTCGATGTTCTTGCGCCGCGTCACGCGCGCGGGCAAGAGCAGCAGCGGGGCAGCGTCGAGCAGTCTCAACGCGCGCGCCTGGCGCGCCGTCGCCGCGGTAACGCCCCAGAACGCGCAAGGATCGATCCCGGGCGGCACGACGGCGATCTGCGCTGCCGCGATACCGAANNTTCGCATACACGGGGTCGGCCCAGGCAAAGTCGTGCGACCATGCGATCAGGCGCAGACCTGGCGTTGGCGCGATTTCCTGAAGCGCGCTCGTCAAGGCTAGATTTTTATGAAGCGTCAGGATGTTGTGCGCGATGCAAATGTCCACGTCAGCCAGCGCGCTTTTGAGAGCGCGCCGGATCGCGGCGGTCAGTGGGGGCAAGTCTTTTGGAACGAGTCCATGCGCCAGTTTCTCATTGACTTGGACCACGGACGGGTGGTTCGAGTCAACGACTGGAATCGTCTGAACCGTCACGCGGGGATCGAATGGCGCGCCGCGGCCCGCGATGATCTTGACCGCATAGCCGTGATCCGCAAACAGTCGCGCGTGCGCGGCGAGCGTAGATTCCACACCGCCGATGACCGGCGGCGCGGCATAGTGCAGGATGGCGATGCGTGGTCTATTCCCGTTCATCGTTTCTCTCCGTGTGCCGCGCCATTATACAGCATTTTTGTCCGAGATGCGGTCCGCCCGGGGCTTGCAGAGTGATAGCGAGTGTGCTAAGATTCGGTCGAAAGGGTCAGATGAAAAACTCCGAGGCGCACGGCGCGGCAGACCTTTTGCGAGGCATCCCACAGTGAGCAGTTCGCGCATAGCCCGGGCGCTGGTGCTACTGGCGCTGCTCTGCGGGCTTGGCTTGGTCGGCTCCGGCGTGTACCTCGCGGCGTCGGGCGAAACCAACCGCGCCCCGTCAACCGCGCCGCCAGACCCGGTCGAGCGCGCCGATCGCGCGCCGGTGATTGTCATTCCTACGCCGACCCAGCCGGTGCAGACGCCGACTCCCCCCAATTCGCCGGTGGCGGACAAACCCACTGCCACCCCCACACCTGTCCACAGCGTGACGGTCGCGCTCGACCAGATCGCGCCGCTGCCGAAGCCGGGCGGCGCGGACCTGCCGGCTTACTCCGCGTTCGATTTTCTGCAGGACTATGTCACGAATCGCACCTATCCCAATATCGTTGATGGAACGCCCTGGACGAACTCCTCCGTCAACGTTGAGCAGTATCAACAACCCCTGGGCGGAGTTTCGTACTGGGATTTTTGGAGCGAGCCAGAGAATTGGGATTCGCCGTTCTATATGTATCAAGACGATGACGGCAATTGGCATCCCTATCAAACTGTGACCGTGCGCGACGCCGCGGGACAAAACGTCAACGCGTATCTTCTAGTGGATCGCAAAGGTCCGGGCGTCATGGACAAGATTTGGTTCACCGAGGATGCCGTGTGGATGCTGACGACAGAACAATCGCGGAAAGACGTGGGGCCCATTCCCGACATGCAGGAGTTTATCGAGTGGGGCGACCTTGAGAAACTAGGAATTTTTCGCATCGAAGTTGACGATCAAATCGCGTACGCGGGTCCGATCAAGGATTGGTTTTCTGGTCGAGCGTTGGCGTTGACGCCGGAACTCACGCAGATTCTGACGTGGCGGCATCGCGAGTACGGGTCGAGCGGAAGCATCATCCCGATTCCGTACCAAAAACATCTTCGCGTGCTGCTCTACGGCGGCAGCAAGAAACCCAAATGGTTCATGGCGACTGGCGTGCGCTTCGCCGACACGGTGAAGGTCAAGCCGTTTGAGAAATCCGATTTGCCGATCGCGCCAATGACGCGGCTCGCGCAAAACGTCTTGCAGCCGGAAAGATACATTGATTCGTTGGACCATGCGCGCGCGTTCACGCTGCAAGCCGACGCGCAAAACCCGGCGGCGCTCTACTTGACCGGCGCGGGCGCCGTGAGCGCGCTGCAAATTCAGATTCCCAAGAACGCCGATCCCAAGCCCTTGTGGCTGCGCGTCACGTACGGCAGCGCGGTCGGCGTTGACCTGCCGCTCGTCGCGTTCTTCGGCGACCATTCCCATCTGGTGCTGCATCGCTCGACGCCGCTCGGCGCGGTGGAAGCGACCGATCGCTATATCTTTTACTCCAATCTGCCGCTGCCCTTTCAAAACGGCATGACCATCGCCCTAGAAAACCGCGGCGCGCGCGCGCTCGAGGTGACTGTGCGCGTCGCCGTGACGCGCGACACGCGCAACGCGCAATTGCGCGTGCTGTATCGTCCCGCAGAGAAATTGTCCGTTTATGGACCGGACTATGCCGTCGAATTGCCGGGCGATGGCAAACTGGTCGGCTTGGTGCTGGTCAGCGAAGACCAGGGGCTAGACGCGATTCCCAAGATCATTGATCCGAAAACCGGCGCGGAAGACGCGGTTAAGCGCGCGTGGACGATGGGTTACTTGGAAGGGAACTTGCTAATGCTCGACGGCGCGGGCAGGCGTCGGTTGTTCGGCGGACACGAGGACTGGGCGGACGGCGGGTTTTATTTCAATCGCGGGTACACCAATCCACCCGGCGGAGCGAATCGCCCCTTTGGCGGAATTCTGCGTTACCGGGATGGCGCAGACGGGTACGCGACCATCTTTCGCTATTTCAACGACTTGGCGGCGTTTCGATTTCTGAAAGGTCTGCGCATGAATTTTGGGCATGGCACGTGGGGCAATAATTTCCCGGTCAAGTTTGGCGTGACCGCGTATTACTACCAGACCGCAACGAACTAGGAATGTAACGCATCGAAAAAGGAGATGGCTCATGACTTACCTCGACCGTGCGCTTGCGCTGAAAGACAAACTGATCGCGCTGCGCCGCGACCTGCACGCGCATCCCGAACTCGCGTTCCAAGAAGTCCGCACCGCGCAGCGCGTCGCGGCAACGCTGCACGATCTCGGCATCGAGTACGAGACCGGCGTTGCCACGACCGGCGTCGTCGCGCGCCTGGGCGAAGGCGCGCCGTGTTTTGCGCTGCGCGCAGACATGGACGCGCTGCCGATCGTCGAAGCGAACGACGTCGCGTACAAATCGCAGAACGCCGGCGTGATGCACGCGTGCGGTCACGACGCGCATACCGCGTGCCTGCTCGGCGCGGCGATGCTCCTGAGCGAAGACTTGAAGCAGGGCAAGTTGAAGGGGTCGGTGAAATTGCTCTTTCAACCGGCGGAAGAAAACGCGGACGGTTTGGGCAATAGCGGCGCAAAACTGATGGTCGAGGCGGGCGCGCTGAACGACGTGGCCGCGGTCGTCGGGTTGCACGTCGTCAGCACACTGCCCAGCAACGAGGTGTTCGTGCGCGCGGGTCCGTTCATGGCTGCCGCCGACGCGTTCAAAGCGGAAATCATCGGGCGCGGCGGGCACGGCGCGTACCCACAAGAGGCGCTCGACCCGGTCTGGTTGGCGGCGCAGGCGATCAACGCGATTCACGGCATCGTTCCGCGACGCATGGATCCGACGCAGCACGGCGTCATTTCTGTTTGCGTCGTCCAAGCCGGCGTCGCGGAGAACGTCATTCCGGAATTGGTGCGCCTCGGCGGCACCATTCGCAGTTTCGATCCAAAAGTGCGCCGCCAACTGATCGCGGACTTGGAAAAGGCATTGTCCATCGCGCGCGTGTGGGGCGGCGATTATACGTTGCGGCTCTTGGATGGCTATCCCGCGCTGGCGAATGATCCGCAGATGGCAGAGTTTGCGCGCGGGATGGCGCGCGATCTCCTCGGCGCGGCGCGAGTGAAAGAGGCGGAATTGCAGATGGGGGCGGAGGATTTCAGTTACATGGCGCAAGCCAAGCCCGCAGCGTTCTTGCACCTGGGCGCAAAAAAAGACGCTGCGTCGCGTCCGCACCACAGCCCCGTCTTTGACATTGACGAAGCCGTGCTGCCGACCGGCGCAGCGCTACTCGCGGAAGCGGCGCGGCGATATTTGACCGGCAACGCGTAGGGGCGGGATCACCCCGCCCCTACATTGTTTCAGTTCTTTGAGAATACCGTCGTCTCGGTGCCCCAGATATCGGGCAAGTCCTCGGTTTGGAATTGATCGGCGTCGTCCGCATCCATCTCGTCTATCGCCTCGTCCGCCATTTGCTCCAATTCGGCGACGGCGTGCCACTCTTCCAGCGCCTCCCGCGCCACCTCGCGCAGATCGCGGTCGCGCGCGCGCGCTAGCCGCTCCAGCACAGGGTAGGCGCGTTCGTCGCCGGTTTCGGCGAGCGCATAGATGGCGAGCATACGCAGCGGCTTTCGCACCCCCTTGGTCCGCGCCAGTTCGATCAACGTCTCGGTCGCTTCCCGCAGTCCCAGTTCGCCGGCGGCGCGCACCGCTTCGGACTGCACCTGCGGGTCCGGGCTGCGGAGTTCCGCCAGGATGTATTCGCCCCAACGCGGATCGCCGTGGCGCGCCATCGCAAACAGCGCGCTCGCTTTGAGCCGGCGCTCCCGTTGGTGATACGCCCAGTCAATCAAGTCGAAGACGTCGGGATCGTCCGAGCGAAAGGCGAGGGCTTCGATCGCGTACCGGCGCGCGCGCGTTGCCTCTTCCGGGTCCTGCGCGATGCGGAAAAGAAAGTCGGTGACGCGCGCGTAATCGTCCGCGGACAGCGC
Organism: Anaerolineales bacterium UBA4826; assembly: GCA_002400365.1. Taxonomy (GTDB): domain Bacteria; phylum Chloroflexota; class Anaerolineae; order UBA4142; family UBA4142; genus UBA4142. Next base: position 25,535 of record DHFK01000191.1, read on the forward strand.
GAACGCCGGCTCGTCCCAACCATCGTACGCCGCCGCCTCGCCTTCAAAGACATAGCGTCCCAATGCGGAGATCGCGTGGGCGCGTACGTCGGCGTGCGGGTCTTCGGTTGCCTTGCGCATCAAGACGTCAATCCAGCGCGGGTCCGGATCGTCCCAGAGACACGCGATCGCCTCGGCGCGTACCTCTGCGTCGCCGTCGTCCAATAATGAACGCAGCAGCGTGAGCGCGCGCTTGTCGAACGAACGGTAGCCCTCTTCCAGATCCGCCAGCCAGGCTAGTTTTTCTCGTTTGCTCATTCTCGCCATGGTCATATCTGATCGTCCCCTTTGGAAATCGCGGAACTTGCCCCTATTCTATCACGATTGCGAATTTTTCGCCAATGCCGCGCGCACAAACTCACGGAACAACGGATGCGGGCGGTCGGGACGCGACTTGAATTCGGGATGGAATTGCGAACCGACCATAAACGGATGGTCGCGCAATTCGGCGATTTCGACCAAGGTTCCTTCGGGCGACAAGCCGCTGTACGCCATGCCGGCTTGCGCCAAGAGTTCGCGGAACGCGTTGTTGAGTTCAAAGCGATGGCGATGGCGTTCGTACACCGCGTCTTGCGCGTACGCGCGCGCGGCGATCGTCCCCGGCACCAAGTTACACGGATACCGCCCGAGCCGCATCGTCCCGCCGAGATCCGAAATGCCGCGTTGATCGGGCATCAGATCAATCACCGGGTAACGCGTCGCAGGATTGAACTCGGTCGAATTCGGCTCGTCGCTTTCCAGCGCCCAGCGCGCGAGTTCGACGCACATCACCTGCATCCCCAAGCACAAGCCCAGGTACGGGACCTTGTGCGTGCGCGCATAGCGCGCCGCAAGAATCTTCCCCTCGATGCCGCGCTCGCCAAAACCGCCCGGCACGATGATGCCGTCCGCTTGCGCCAACCGATCGAAACTTTTGTTGCGCTCCAGGTCCTCAGACAAAATCCAGTCAATCTCCACGATCCGATGATTCGACAACCCCGCGTGGTACAACGCCTCGCGCACGCTCATGTACGCATCGGGCAATTCCACGTACTTGCCGACGACCGCGATCCGCACCGACGCCTTGGGCATGCGAATGTGCTCGACCAGGTCGCGCCACGCCGCAAGTTCCGGCGCACGCTCGGTCAGCCCCAAGCGTTCGACCGCCAGTTTGCCCAAGCCCAGGTCTTCCAGGATCAGCGGCACTTCATAGATGCTCGATGCGGTGACGAGCGGAATCACTCCCTGTTTTTCGACGTCGGTGAAGAGCGCGATCTTGTCGCGGATGCCGTCTTCAATCGCATAGTCGGAGCGGCAGACGATGACATCGGGCTGAATGCCGATCGAGCGCAATTCCTTGACGCTGTGCTGCGTCGGCTTGGTCTTTAGTTCGCCGGTCGAGCCGATGTGCGGAATCAGGGTGACGTGAATGTACATCACGTTCTCGCGGCCAATGTCCTTGCGCATCTGGCGAATCGCTTCGAGAAACGGCAGCCCCTCGATGTCGCCGACGGTCCCGCCGACTTCGACGATCAACACCTCCGCGTTCGTCTCTTTGGCGGCGAGTCCGATGCGGCGCTTGATCTCGTTCGTGATGTGCGGCACCACCTGCACCGTGCCGCCGAGAAAATCGCCGCGCCGTTCTTTGGCGATCACTTCGGCGTAGACCTGTCCGGTCGTCACGTTCGACGCGCGCGTCAGGTTTTCGTCAATGAACCGTTCATAGTGGCCCAGGTCGAGATCGGTCTCCGCGCCGTCTTCGGTCACGAACACCTCGCCGTGCTGATACGGCGACATCGTGCCCGGGTCAATGTTGATGTACGGATCGAGTTTTTGGATCGAAACGCGGACGCCGCGCGCCTTGAGGATGCGACCGATCGAGGCAACGGTCACGCCTTTACCGACCGACGACACGACGCCGCCGGTGCAGAAGATGAATTTGGGCATTTGGATTCCTCACCAGGAAACCGTAATCTCGGAGAAAACGGTTTCTCCACATGTAGGGCGGCGTCATGCCGCCCCCACAACAAAAACACGGGGCTTGCGCTCCGTGTTCTTTTTCGACGAGTGAATTCGATGGCAGAGAAGGCGGCTAGATCATGCCCGCGATGTCGTGGGCTGCTTTTTTCATATCGTACAGGATCAAGCCCAGTTTGGCTTCCTTGCGCGCCAAAACCGTGAGCACCGCTTCCTCGCCCGCCGCCATCAGGACGACGTAGCCGTTCTCGCCGTGAATGTAGACTTGATCCAACACGCCACGCCGCAGTTCGTTGGCGATGCGGTCGCCCAGCGAGAGCATTGCCGCCGACATGGCAGAGACGCGATCTTCCTCCACCCCGGCGGGCAGATCGGAGGCGACGATCAAGCCATCCGCGCTGACGACGGCGGACGCTTCGACGTCCGGAATCGAAGAGCGAAAATCGCGCAGCCGCTGCACCAATCTTTCCGATCGCGATTTCTGATCCATAAGAGTCTCCTTTGACGACCAAAATGCAGAGGACATTTATGGCGGCTATGCTATCACAACTTGGGCGGGCTGTCAAACAACCCTACTTGCGCGCCACCCGACTCAATGCTACAATACCGCCGATGCTCGCCCTCTTCCGCAAAGCCCGTCGCGACCTGACCCAGCGTCGTTTGCGCTCGCTCCTGACGATCGGCGCGATCGCGATCGGCGTCGCTGGCGTCGTCGCGATCGTCTCCACCGCGCAAAACCTCACGCGCGCGCAAGCCGCCGCGTACCAGAACGCGTCGCAAGCCGACATCACCTTCTGGGTCTGGGACGCGCCCCCCAAGACCGCACGCGCGCTTGTCGAAATCCCCAACGTCGCCGATGCCGAACTCCGCAACAATTACTTTACCAAATGCAAATGGAACGGCGTCTATCGCGATGTCTATATCTGGGGCTTGGAAAGTTTCTCCGCTCAGCGCATCAACCAGATTGGGTTGCGCGACCGCGCGCCGGGCACGGGCGAATTCGTCGCCGAGGTGAGCGTGCGCGACCTGTTCCCCGTTCAGATCGGCGATGCGATCGCGTGCCGCGCGCGCGACGGCACGACGCGGACGCTGACGCTCGCCGGTTTCGCGCAGAGCCCGAATTATCCCAGCGCCACGATTCTCGATTGGGCAACCGTGTACGCGAACGCAGAGGACGTCCAGCGACTGCTCGGCATCGGCGGCGCGAACCAGGCGCTGCTCAAAGTGCGCGACCTGACCACCGCGCGCGAAACCGCGCGGGAAGCCGCGCGGCTTTTGGATCGGCGCGGCGTGGACCACAGCGCGCCCGATCTGCGCGATCCGCAGAACTACCTCGGCAAGCGCGAACTCGACGCGCTCTTTGTTTTGCTCACCGTCTTTTCCGCCGTCGGTCTCGTGACGAGCGCATTCCTCGTCGCGAACACGCTCGCCGCAATGACCGCCGAACAAATCGGCGAGATCGGCGTGGTCAAAGCGATTGGCGGAACGCGCGCCCAGGTGCTGACGATCTATCTCATCGCGGCAACGCTCTATGGGATCGCGGGAACGCTTCTCGGAACGCTTCTGGGCGCGCTCGGCAGTTGGCGACTGCTGGCGTACATCGGCGCGCTGCTGAATCTCGACATCGGCTTGGCGATCTCGCCCGAAGGCGTCGCGCTCGGCGCGGTGGTGGGCATCGGCGTGACGCTCGTGGGCGGCTTGGTCCCAGCGCTCTCTGGCGCGGCGATTCGCGTGAAAGACGCGCTCGCGGCGTACGGCATCACTTCGACGTATGGGCAGGGCCGCGCGGATCGCATCGTGCAAAGGTTGGTCGCGCTGCCGCCGCTTGCCGCGATGTCGCTGCGCAATCTCGCGCGTCGCAAAGCGCGCTCGATCATTACGACGCTCGTGATCGCCGTCGCCGTCGCCGCGTCGCTGGCTGCGCAAAGCACCAGCGCCTCGGTGGACGCGGCGATTGACGGCTTGTTCCAGACGTACCGCGCCGACGCGTGGGCGTGGTTCGATCAGTGGGTCGGCGCGAACTTTGCCGGGCACTTGCGCGCGGCGGAGGGCGTGCGCGCGGTCGAAGTGTGGTCGTTCGGCGATGCCTGGGTGGGCGCGTCGCGCGCGCGCTTGTGGGGCGTGCCGGCGGACACCGCGCTGTACACCCCGCGCCTCGTCGCCGGGCGCTGGTATCACGCGGGCGAAACCGACGCGGTCGTCGTCTCGACCGACCTCGCGCAAGAACGCAACTTGCGCGTGGGCGATACTATTCAAGTCGAAATCGCAGACGCGCGCCGCGAGTTTCGCGTCGTCGGCATCGTCATTGACAACAGCATTTTTCTCGGCAGCACGGTCGCGGGCAAAGTGTTTTTGCCCGAGGATGTTGTGGAGAAAATGCAAAACCGCGAGGGCTGGGCGATTTTTTTCGCGCTCGCCTTCGACGCGCACGATCCCGCGACAGTTGAAAAACGCCTGGGCGAATTGCAGGTCAAGTTCAAACAGTATCAGATGGGCACCGACTCGGCGTACCGCGAGGTGCGCGGCGCGAAAGAACAATCGCGCATCCTCACGCTCGCGCTGTACGCGATGAGTCTGATTATCGGCGCGATTGGCGCGCTCGGCGTGCTGAACACGTTGACGTTGAACGTGCTGGAACGTCGGCGCGAGATCGGTGTGCTGCGCTCTATCGGCGCGGCGGACGCGAGTCTCGTCCAGGTTTTCTTGACGGAGGGGCTGGCGCTAGGGCTGGGTGGTTGGGTGGTTGGATGGTTGGGTGGTTACCCGCTTGGACAGTTGTTCCTTAACTTGATGCAATCGGTCTTGTTTCATATTGATTACATTTTCAGTCCGCCGATGATTCTCGCGAGTCTGCTCTTTGCGCTGGCGTTCGCGACGCTGGCAAGTCTCGCGCCCGCGCTCGCCGCCGCGCGTCTACGCGTGGGGCAAGCGCTGCGGTACGAGTGACAAAAGGGTGCAAGGGCAGCCATGCTGCCGCTCGCGCATATTTCGCTCGGAACGACGAAATGTGATATACTCTGTTCTGTGGGATACGGGTGAGAATGGAGATGACGTAGGACGAATTTCTAAATTGCTCCTACTGTTTCAGGGGGAGACCATGGAGGACGGTTTGGGAAACATCGGCGGCGCGCACACTTCCAACCCGCAACTCAGCCGGGGCATGGTGCTGATCCACGGCGCGGGAATCTGGCAGCCCGACTATTGGCGACCGATCGTTGATCGAATCAAACAGTTGCTGGGCGGAGACCCCGCCGCTCAATTCGGCGCGATCGGCGTCCACTACTCCGACGTGATCGACGCGCCACGGACAATCTCCGCTCAACCCACAGCGCTCGCGCCGCAGCAATTCCAGGACACGTTTCTCAATGAATTGTTGCGCGACCAACTTATGGCGACCGTTGGCGCGCTTTCTCCGACGCAGTTACTGGAGAAAATTACGGCGGCGCTGCTGCCCGGGGGAAACAACCTGCTCGCCGCGCTCTATGCCGCGCCGGGCATCGCCAGTATCACCCGAACGCCGGACCGTTTTCTCGACCTGCTGACGCGCGCGTTGCTCGGGCTGTCGCTCGATCAGTTGCGCGACCAAATCTGCAACACGCTAGTCCCCGGCGGCGCGAATGTCAAGGACACCATCCAAGACGTCTACCTCTACCTCTACGACGAGCATTTCGCCAAACAGGTTCGGCAGCAGTTGATTGATGGATTGCATCAAGCGCAGCAGTACGATCAAGTTGTCTTGGTCAGCCACAGTCTCGGCACCGTGATCGCGTTCGACGTGCTGAACGCGTGGACCGAAAGCACGCCGAAAATTTCGCATTGGTTCACGCTCGGCTGCCCGCTCACCAAAATCCTGCGCCTACGCCCCGGCACGCCGAATCGTCTTCAGAACGCAGACGTCACACATTGGTACAACGTCTACGACACCACCGATCCGATCGGCGGCGCGCTGGGACCGGCGTTCACCAAGCCCGGCTACAACATCTACGACGTTTTCGTGGACATCGCCAGAGACCCAGTCGCATCCCACGACTATTTCGATAACTCCACGGCGCTAGAAATTATCGCCGACGTGATGCGCTGGGAGGTGTGATGAAAACGCGCGCCGTCGTCGTCCGCGCCGTCAACCAACTCTCCATCGAAACCGTCGAACTCGACGCGCCTCAAGCCGATGAAGTCCGCGTGCGCGTGCGCGCCGCCGGCGTTTGTCATTCCGACTTGCACACCTTGCGCGGCGAATTGCGCGCCCAACCGCCGCTCGTCCTGGGACACGAAGGCGCGGGCATCGTCGAAGCGATCGGCGACAACGTGACGCGCGTCAAGCCCGGCGAGCGCGTCCTGGTCAACTGGCTGCCGGCGGACAATACCTGTCCCGCGTGCCTGAGCGGACACCCCAACCTATGCGAGCGCTTTCCGAAAACCATCTTTCAGGGCTGGCTGCCCGATGGCGGCTCGCGCCTCAAGACGTCGGACGGCGTGACGCTCAAGCACTATCTCGGCGCGGCGACGATGTCCGAGTACAGCGTGATTGACCAAGCCAGCGCGATTCCGTTTCCCGACGATGTGCCGTTCGACGTTGCCGCGATCACCGGCTGCGCGGTCGCCACCGGCGTCGGCGCGGTCATCCATACCGCGCGCGCGCCCGCTGGCAGTTCAGCCGCCGTCATCGGCTGCGGCGGCGTGGGCTTGAGTATGCTCTTGGGCTGCCGCCTCGCCGGCTGCCATCCAATCATCGCGGTGGATGTGCTGGACCGCAAACTGGAATTCGCGCGGCGTCTCGGCGCGACCGCGACGATCAACGCGCGCCAGAACGACGTCGTCAGCGCGCTCCGCGCGCTCACGCGCGGCGGTCCCGAATACGTCTTCGATTCTGTCGGCGCGGCGACGACGATCGCGTCAGCGCTGCAAGCCGCCGCGCCAGCCGGAACCGTCGTGGTCGCCGGGATGCACGCGGCGATCAAAGATGTTGCGATCCCGGCGGGCGCGCTGATTTTCCAAAACAAACGCCTGCTCGGCTCGTTCTACGGCTCGGCGCGCCCGCAGGTTGACTTGCCGCAATTGATCGAACTGTATCGCGCCGGCAAATTGCCGGTGGACGAACTCGTCACCCAGCACTATGCGCTCGACGCCGTGGCGCAAGCGTTCGCCGATATGGAAGCCGGGGTGAACGCGCGCGGCGTGATCACGTTCGAGTAGCACAACACACAACGAGGTAAACATGACACAACAAAACAAAACTCAAGGAACGCCCGGCGGTCTTGGCTTGAATCTGTTCACGCTCGCGGCGCTGTTGTTCCTTCTCGTGCTGGTATTTGTGGTCACTTTGGTTGGCGCGTTGGGCGTCGCGCTGATCGGCCGCATTCTCATGCTAACCTTCGGGCTGGGTGCGCTCGAGGCATCGGTGATCGCGCTGGGCGTGGCATTGGGCGTCGTTTATTCCCTGGTTACCATTCTGCGACCGGCGCCTACGCTCCAACTCCCGTCAGGTTGGGATGAAGACGAGGAAGACTGGGAAGACGAAGAGGACTGGGAAGATGAAGACGAGGAAGAAGATGTGATCGTCCCGCCGGCCAGTCGCAACGATCCCTGCCCGTGTGGAAGCGGCAAGAAATACAAATACTGTCACGGACGCTAGGCGCGGCAGAACCGTCACATGGCAAAAGCAATTTTATTTGATCTGGACGGCACGCTGCTCGACGATTCGACCGAGGTCTTCATCCCGCCGTATTTGAACGCGCCGACGCGCAAGGTGATGCCTCTGGTGGATTCTGAGAAATTCATCGTGCAATTACAATTCTATTTGCCAAGATGGATTTTTGTGGTATAATGGCTTTGCGCGGGCGGTTAGCTCAGTTGGTTAGAGCGCAGCGTTGACATCGCTGAGGTCATAGGTTCAACTCCTATACCGCCCACCTGTTCCGTCTTCAGCGAACAGCAAACCATAATGGCGATGACCGAGACGAGTAGTCGAAATGGTTGTGACAGGGAAACCCGGTCCAGATTGAGAGCCAGGTTGACAAACGTTCGACGAAAACCACTTGCGAGCCAGGCGCAACGCCCGGCGCCACCGTTACCGGCAAGATCAAGTGTGTGCGCGCTCGACGTTGCGCGTGCGCAAAACTGGGTGGAACCACGGGAGAACTCTCTCGTCCCAATGGGGACGTGAGAGTTTTTGTTTAGACCAAAAGGAGTGGCATGGCAATGCTAGATGTGTTTCATTACGCGCGCGCGGAAGACCTCGACGCCATCTCGGAAGAGGGGCTCAAGCCAGGCTCGTTGCGCTGGAAGGTTCTCTCGGAACTGCGGGACAGGTGTGTGTACGCCTGGCTTGCGCCGGATTACGACGTGATGGGCTATAACGAGAACCCGCGCTATGTCTGCCTGCGCGCGCGGGTGGACGCCGCGCGCTGCCGCGTTGCGCCGATGGAATTGATCTCGGCGGCGTACGTAAATCACATCGGCCGCGGGCAGCCCAAAAACGAAGACCTCGCGGCGCGTCTGATTGCCGCGTACGAAAAACTCGCCGCGCCGATCGGCGAATACCTGCCCGGGATGTTCCGCGCGCCGGAGATCCTGGTCGAAGGCGCGATCAGCGCGGACGACCTCGCGGTAGTCAAAGCGCCGGAAGCCGGCATGCGCGGCGAAGAAAATCGGCGGCAGTACGCCTCGCGCTGGAGCGAGCATCTGATTCGCGTGCTATCTATTCAACGTACGTTGATGCAACTCCAAGAGTTGACCGAAGCCGCCTCCCATCGTGGCATCGCCGTCCGCGTGGCAAAGCACGACGACGCGACCGCGTACCTGGAAACGTACATGCTCGTCGAGACGGGCGAGTTCTTTACGGTGGAGAAGGAAGACTGAGTGTGACGAGCGCCGAGTGACGGGGGTCGCGCAAAGCATTTCCTCATCACGCGCTGCGCGTGGCACGTCACGACCGGAGGAGGTGGTTGCTATGACTGAAGATGAGACTGGCACTACGGGCACGACCCATCCTGCAACCACCCCGCTGAACACGCGGGGCGCGTGACCTCGCGGTCAGAAACGGAGAATCACCATGGACGACCAAGCCAAGTCACTTTTATCCTTGCGCCACTCCGCCGCGCACATCCTGGCGCAGGCGGTGCTGGAACTCTTTCCCGGCACGAAACTCGGTTTCGGTCCGGCAATCGCAGATGGCTTTTACTACGATTTCCAATTGCCGCGCGCGCTCTCGCCGGACGATTTGCCGGCGATCGAAGCGCGGATGAGAGCGATCATCGCCGGCAAGCACCCGTTCACGCGGGAGGAACTTTCGATTGACGCGGCGCGCGCACAATTCGCCGACCAGCCCTTTAAACTCGATCAAGTTGAAGCGCTGGCGCGCGGTGAGATGGGCGAGCACGGCGAAGCCGCCGCGCAGCCCGCCGCGCGCGTTTCGATTTACGCCCACGACCAGTTCGTTGACTTGTGTCGCGGTCCGCACGTCGCGAACACGGGCGCTGTCCCCGCGAGCGCGCTCAAGTTGCTCTCGATCGCGGGGGCGTACTGGCGCGGCAGCGAAAAGAATCCGCAGTTGACGCGCGTCTATGGCACGGTCTGGCAGTCGAAGCAAGAACTCGACGAGTACCTGTGGCGCTTGGAAGAAGCCAAGAAACGCGATCACCGCAAACTGGGACAGCAACTCGGCTTGTTCTATTTCTCCGACGAGGTGGGACCCGGCTTGCCGCTCTTCGCGCCCAAAGGCGAGATCGTGCGCTATCTGATGGAAGACTATGTGCGCGAGACACAGACGCGCTATGGCTACCAGCACGTCTGGACGGGGCACATGGTCAAAGAAGACCTGTACAAGAAATCGGGACACTATGACAATTACATTGACGCGATGTTTCCGCCGATGGTGGACGAAGAGGTCGTGTATCGGCTGAAACCGATGAACTGTCCCAGCCACATGACGCTCTACAACGAAATAGGCAAGCACTCGTATCGCGATCTGCCCTTGCGTTTCGCGGAATTCGCGACGCTCTACCGCTACGAAAAGCGCGGTGAATTGACGGGGCTAACGCGCGTCCGCGCGCTCACGCAAGACGATTGCCACGTGTTTTGCACAGAAGATCAGATCGAAAGCGAGTTTACGCTGGCGCTCAAGCTCGTGCGCGAGGTGCTGAACACCTACAACTTTACGGATTACAAAGTGCGCTTGTCGCTGCGCGGCGATCAGGGCAAGTACGTCAAGGACGACGAAAAGTGGGACAAGGCGACCAAAGCCCTCAAGTCAGCCATGGACGCGAACGGCGTGGACTATTTCGTCGCCGAGGGTGAAGCCGCGTTCTACGGGCCCAAAGCCGATTTCATCGCCAAGGATGTCCTGGGTCGCGAGTGGCAACTGTCCACGATCCAGGTGGATTTCATCCAACCCGCGCGCCTCGGCTGCGAATACATCGCGGAGGATGGGACGCCGCGCACGCCCGTTTTGATTCACCGCGCGGTGACGGGTTCGACGGAGCGCTTTCTGGGCGTGCTGATCGAGCAATTCGCCGGCGCGTTCCCGGTCTGGCTTGCGCCGGTGCAGGCGCTGATCGTGCCGATCGCGGATCGGCACAACGAGTACGCGCAGTACGTCGCCGCGCAACTGCGCGAGCAGAAATTCCGCGTGGAGGTAGACGCGCGCAACGAACGCATGAACGCCAAGATTCGCGATGCGACGCTGCAAAAGATTCCGTACATCCTCGTCGTCGGCGATAAGGAAGAGGCAGCCCAAGCCGCGGCGGTTCGTCTGCGCACGGGCGAAGACTTGAAAGCCATGCCGCTGGAGCAATTCATCGCGATGGCGCGGCGCGTGGTAGACGCCAAATCGTTGGAGTTGAAGTGAAAGGATGAAGGCAGAAGGCAGACGGATGAAAGAACATCCGCCTTCATCCGTCATCCTTGAGGTTGACCCGCATGAATCGTGAGGAGAGGATTTCGCTTTTCACCCGCGATCTCGCCGCGCTAATGCGCGCCGACGACGCGATGGTGATCTTCAACCTCGCGCACGACGAAGACACTTTCGCGCAGTTCAGCCACCCGCGCGCGGGCGAGCCGCTGCTGTGTGAAGTCAGCAATCGCTCCGAGGGCTGGAACGCGCATAGTCTCGACGCAGAACAGGTTGCCGGTCTGCGTTCGCTTGGCTACGAAATTCCATCGCCGCATCACCAGGCGAATCCGCGCAAGGAATACGCGGGGGACATCGGCGCGCTGGCGGAACAAGTGGAGCAGGTGTTTCGCAAGGTTTTTCGCGCGCCTGAAGATTACCAGGTGGTTTCAAGTGGAGTCGTAGGGTGATGGACGAAACACTCGATCATCTTGTGATTTTGCTCAAGACTCAAGCACGCGAGCAATTGGCGGGCAAGAACAACAAGGCGATATAGGCAGGTCGCGATGTCCAACAAACTCTCTCGCCCGCATCCAGTCCGTAGGCTTGGAAACGAACCGCTTCATTCAAACGGTCGCCCACTTGGTTTGACCCTGCTTGATTTCTGGCGTTGGAGTTCATCTGACCTCGTGAGCAACGCAAGGCGCGGCGTCTTGGCTGAGTTTATCGTTGCCAGTGCGCTTGGGATAACGCTGAATGATGTTCGAGACGAATGGGGCGCGTTTGACCTGACCACACCGGAAGGCATCACAGTTGAAGTCGGCTGCTTTCATACAAAGTTGGAGCCAACGTTCCTTTTCCCCTATCGTTTTTCGTGTCCCCAAGACGAGGGCATGGTCTGCTGTCACTAACATTCTGGACAAAGAATCTCGCCGGCAAGCACAAGTGTACGTATTTGCCCTGCTTGCTCATGAGGACAAGTCTTCGATTGATCCTCTAAATGTCAGCCAGTGGGAATTCTTCGTTTTGCCTACCGTTGCTCTCGATGCGCGGACGCGCAGCCAACATTCGATAACGCTTCGCAGTCTCGAAGCGCTCGCGGGTGAAGCGGTTTCATATGATGGTTTGCGAAAAGCTGCACGTCGGGCAATACGCGGAGATCGGAAGAGATGAAAGGCGTACTCACCACCTACCGCGCCTACTTACCAATTACCTACCACACTCCGCCGCTCTCCCTCGGCGAGGGGGACACGCCACTCATTTCCGCGCCGGGGTTGTCGCGTGAAACCGGCGCGGATGTTTTTTTGAAACTGGAGGGCTGCAACCCGACCGGCTCGTTCAAGGATCGCGGCATGGTCGTCGCGATCGCCAAAGCGGTCGAAGCCAAAGCGCGCGCGGTCATCTGCGCGTCCACCGGCAACACGGCGGCGAGCGCGGCGGCATACGCGGCGCGCGCGGGGTTGACGTGCGCGGTGGTGATTCCCTCCGGGAAGATCGCGCTCGGCAAACTCTCGCAGGCGATCATCCATCACGCGCGTGTGCTGCCGATCGAAGGCAATTTCGACGCCGCGCTCAAACTCGTGCGCGAACTCGCGGAGCAGGGCTCCATCACGCTCGTCAACTCGGTGAATCCACACCGCATCGAAGGGCAAAAGACCGGCGCGTTCGAAATCGTGGACGCGCTCGGCGACGCGCCGGATATTCTCGCGCTGCCGGTCGGTAACGCCGGCAACATCACCGCGTACTGGCGTGGGTTTTGCGAGTACCAGGACGCGGGTAAAGCCCCGCGGCGTCCGAGGATGTTTGGCTTTCAAGCGGCGGGCGCCGCGCCCATCGTGCGCGGCGCGCCAGTCGAGCATCCCCAGACAGTTGCGACTGCGATTCGCATTGGCAACCCCGCCAGTTGGCGCGGCGCGGTCGCCGCGCGCGACGAATCGGGCGGGCTGATCGAAGCGGTGACGGATGAAGAAATTCTGGCAGCGTACCGTTTCCTTGCGGAACGCGAGGGCGTGTTCTGCGAGCCGGCGTCCGCTGCCGGCGTCGCCGGCATCCTGAAACTCGCGAGCACAAATCGTTTGCCGCGCGGCGCGCGCATCGTTTGCATCTTGACCGGCACTGGATTGAAAGACCCGGACAATGCCATCGCCCAAATCGAAATGCCGCACGCACTGCCGGCGACGATGGACGCGCTGAGGCGCAGTGTGGATTTATGATTCGAATGGACATTGGAGGTTGGATGGCTCTGGATTCCAATTTCCAAGTTCTAACCTCTAATTCAAATCCTAAANNATAAATCGGAAATCATAAATGAAATTAAGAATCCATGTGCCTGCCACTACCGCCAACCTGGGCCCTGGCTTTGATTGCATCGGGCTTGCGCTCGACTGGTGGAATACCATCGAGGTCGAGACGATCGCGCGCGGCTTGGAAATCGAATGTCATGGCGAATCGAAGGTGCCGATACCGTGCAACCGGGACAATCTGATCGTGCACGGCATGACTGCGATTTATCGTCGAGTGCGCGAGAAACTTCCGCCGCTGCGCATTAGAATGCAAAGCAACTTTCCGGTCGGTAGCGGCTTGGGTTCCAGTTCCGCGGCGATCGTCGGGGGTATGGTCGCCGCCAACGCCTTGCTCGGCGACAAGTTCTCGTGCGATGAGTTGGTTACGCTCGGCACAGCCATCGAGGGACATCCCGACAATGTCGCGCCGGCGCTGATGGGCGGCTTGGTCGCCGCGGCGCAAGAAGGCGACCAGGTAACGGCTGCCCGCTTCGACGTGTCGCACGAGTTGCTGTGTGTCATCTTTGTGCCGCACCAAGTTCTCTTGACGAAGCGCTCGCGCGGTGTTTTGCCCAAACGGATTCCGCGCGTCGATGCGATTTACAACACCAGTCGCACGGCGCTCTGGATTGCCGCGATTGACCAGAACCGCTGGGACTGGCTCGGCATCGCGACGCAAGACCGCTTGCATCAGCCGTATCGCGCGCGCCTGGTGCCCGGCATGTACGCGCTGTTCGACGCCGCGAAAGAGGCCGGCGCGCGCGGCGTCGCGTTGAGCGGGGCGGGCCCCAGCATCATCGCGTTCACCGACCGTGCCGGCGGAAATATCGCGCAGGCGATGGAACGCGCGGCGCGGCGACTGGGGATTGGCGGAGTTGGGCGGGTGGTCAAGATCAGCGCCAGGGGCGCGAGCGCGGAACGATTTGACAGCGCTCCAGAGGTATGCTATAGTGCGAATCGTTCGGGGGGCGTGGTGTAGCGGCCTAACATGCAGCCCTGTCAAGGCTGAGATCGCGGGTTCGAATCCCGTCGCTCCCGCAGCGGCA
>DHFK01000049.1 GCA_002400365.1 Anaerolineales bacterium UBA4826
AAGCGGCGCGCGAGTACCGGGGCAAGCGGGAGGCGCAAGTGGCAAGGCGCAAGCCAAAGGTTGCCGGCTGACTGGTTGCAATAAGTTGCCATTGATGGTATCTTGTTGGTGTGGAATTCAACTCTGTATTGCAGGGTATGGCACTTTGACGAGACACACGAGCAAAACCGTCCATCGGAATGGACGGCTGGGACATGCAATATCAGGCCAACAAGGAGAGCGGCGTCGTGTCCGTCGTCATTTGATTGGGATTGAAGAATAAGGCTTCTGCCAAGAACACTCAAGTGGGGTGCATATGTCGGATCAACCCAATCCCCAACCGTCTTTTCGCGAACTGGGCGGTCTCGTCAAGAATGTCAACGAACTTGCCGCCACGCTTGCCGCGATCGCCGCCGTCATCACCTTCACGGGCGACAAGCGCCTGGTCTCGTACCTCTTTACCCTGCTCCTCTGCGGCAATTTGGATTTGTTCATCTGGAAGCGCGTCCAGCGCCGCATCGTCGCTATTCCCGCTATGGTTATCGTCACCCTGGTCTTGGTCGGCTGGGTTGGCTGGAACGCGTGGATAGATTTGCAGAAATTCCGATCGCCCCTCCTCGCCTTCCGACCCCAGCCAGAAGATGCGCCCTTTATCCTCGCGGCGCTTTTGCTGGTCCTCTTGCTGGGGTGGCTAACCAGCGCGGTATTCAAAGAAATCAAAAAGACCGAGGGGCTTGTCGTTCCGCCTGCCCAGCCCGGAGAATCGCTCATCCTCATCGCTGAATTCGCGCAAAAGGGCAGCAAGGGCGTAGAGCCGCGGGAACGGATCAAGAAGAGATTGGCGGAGGAATTCCAGGATCTCGCGCAAAAAACTCGCATCGAACTGGTTGACCAAATTGCCGACGAAAACGCGGCGCTGCGGCTGGGGCAAAAGCATAACGCGCTCTTTGTGATTTGGGGGTGGTACGATGACGTGGGGTTTCAACCGCAGTTCACGATTACTGCCCCCGGGCGCGAGCGGCTCAAGTCTGTGCCATTGCAAGAAATCGCCGGCGAAATGGAACCGAAGCAGTTCAACCTCTATATCCGGGAGGGACTGCCGGCGCAAATGGCGTACCTCGCCCGCTTTACCATCGGGCAACTGTACTATTGGGACGAGCAACTCGACCAGGCGTTGCGCGCGTTCAACGATGCGCTGGCGGACCTGGAAGAGGCGCGCCGCGTCGAAGGGATTCCACTCCCGGCGGGCTCGAGCAATCTGCTTTTCTACCGCGGCTACATTTACCAAACGCAAGGCAACTTGGCACAAGCCATGGCGGACTGGGCTGCGGCGATCAAATTGGATCCCACCTTTGCGTTGGCGTATTACAATCGCGGCGTGGCTTGCTTTGCGCAGGGCAAATTGGATCAAGCCATCGCGGAGTACTCTGCCGCAATTGCAAGCGATCCCAAATTTCCGCTGGCATACAACAACCGGGGCTGGACCTTGATCAAACAGGGCGATTATGCTCAAGCCCTGTCCGACTTGGACCATGCCCTCGCGCTGGATCCCAAGTTTGCTCTGGCTTTGAGCAATCGGGGGTACGCCCATCAAGCCCAGGGCAACCTTGCCCAAGCCATCGCCGACTATTCTGGCGCGATTGCCGCCGACCCCGGATTGGCCATGGCGTACAGCAACCGAAGTTGGGCACACTATTTGCAGGGCGACATAGATCGAGCGCTGGCGGACGGCAACCACGCGGTTAAACTCAATCCCCAACTCGCGATAGCATACGTGAACCGCAGCGCGGCGCTCATCCAGAAAAACGACCTCGATCGCGCGCTCGCGGACCTGGACCAGGCGATTGCGCTCGCCCCGACGCTGGCCATGGCTTTTAGTAATCGGAGCGCGGTTTACATCGGCAAGAACAGACTTGACGACGCGATCGCCGACAGCGGGCGCGCCATTGCGCTCGATCCGACGTTGGCGATGGCTTACTTTAATCGAGGCGCCGCGTACCATCTCCAGGATAATCTCGCTCAAGCGATTAGCGACTATGACAAGGCGATTGCGCTCGACCCCGGGTATGCGGAGGCTTTATTCAACCGCGGCTGCGCCTACCGGGATCGTGGACTCGCGCCGCAAGCCATTGCCGATTTGGAAATGTACTTGCAACTCGCGCCGGCTGTTTCCGAGCGCGCCAAGGTCACGCAGTGGCTTGGCGAGTTGAAGGGGCAATAGACTTTGTCGAATTCTCTGCGATGTGATACAATGCAGGCAATAGTGACCTAATCCCATTCCCTTTCCTCCCAGGGAAGGGGATGGGGATAGGCAGGAGGATCACGATGGTCGCTCCGATGACACCCGCAGATGAACGTGGCTTGCAAGGCGTTAGTCTCGACAGCCGATTGCGTCAGTTGTTTTTCGGAATGTCGTCCGAAAAACTGCGTGCGCTCGCCCAACAAGTGACGGAGGAAGCCACGCGGCGCGAACTCGTCTATTTTCGCGACGGTCAGCAGGAAACGATTAACGTGATGCTCCGTCCCGCCGGCATTTTCTCCGAGCAGATGAACTATTTCCACTACGTCTCCCTCACGCTCGTCGGCGCGCTCAAACGAATGCCGGAACTCTACCTCAAAGATTTCAACATTCGCGAAGTCGTGCCCCTCGAAGAACTCGAAGCCAAGTGGCTGTGGGACACTTGGGGCGCGAGCCACAACCAATTTCACACCGTCTTCGGCCGCCTCGACGCGATCGTGGATTTGACGAGCCCGTTCTGGAAAGACACGCTCGCGTTCATCGAGCCGAACCTCGTCGGCGTCGGCGGCATTCATTTGATTCCGACGGCGGAAGGGATCATCCACGATGTGATCGTCCCCGCGTTGCAAGAAGCCGCGCCCGATCTCGATCTGGAATCGTCCCAGGATTTGCGCGACCTGTTCATCCTCGAAGTCAACGACCACGCCGAAGCGATCGGTCGCAAGGGACGCACGATTTGCCTGGTGGATCCCAAGTACGCCGGCGACGGTCCGAACGAACTGGAGACGCTGACGAACCACTATCGCGCGCGCGGCTACAGCATCTATCACGCCGATCCATGCGAACTGGTGCTGCGCGGCGGTGAAGTGTACTATGAAGGACACGTGATTGACGTCGCCTATCGCGATTACGACACGCGCGATCTTGCCGAGCAGGAAAAGGAAGGCGAGAACCTGCGCGCGATGAAGCACCTCTTCAAACAGAATCAAATGATCTCCTCGATGGCAGGCGATTTCGATCACAAGAGTTGCTTTGAGGTGTTCACCGACCCGCGCTTTTGCCAGTATTTTAGCGTGGACGAGCGCAACATTTTCCGCCGCCATGTCTTGTGGACGCGCGTGTTGCGCGAGGGACGCACGACCGATCCGCACAATGAAATCATTGACCTGCTCGAATTCGTCCGCAAGAACAAAGAGATCCTCGTCCTCAAGCCGAATCGCGCCTACGGCGGCGAGAGCGTGCTGATCGGTCCATCGGTCACGGACGGTGATTGGGCAGATGCCGTCGAACGCGCGATGCGCGAGCCGGGCGCGTGGGTCGTGCAGCGTTTGGCGAAAATCAGCGTGTACGAATTTCCGGTGATCGCGGACGATGGCTCGGTGCAAGCCGCGCCGTTCTACGTCGTCGTCGGGCTGGCATCTACCAAGTACGGCGTCGCGGTGCTCGGACGCGCATCGCAGAAACAGGTCGTCAACGTCGCGCAGCGCGGCGGGATGCTCGCGGTGCTCGTCGGCAAACATACGCCGCGCGTCCTGCCGCCGGGATACGGCAAGTTGCCGACCTAACCCCCAACAGGAGAGAAGTTTGTTCAAGCGCGTTTGGATTATCGTTCTGATTCTGTTAGCGTCGAGCGCGTGCTCGTCGGGCGCGCTGCTCGACAACGTATCGCTCGACCCCGACGCGATTTCGCCGTCCGCGGGGAGCGCGCACGCCGCGACGGTCATCCGTTATTCGCTCACACAGCCGGCGAATGTTTCGATTTATCTGGTGGACGCGCAAGGCGCGCGCCACGAATTTCGCAAAGACCAGCCGCGCGCGGCGGGATCGTACGACGCGCGCTTTAGCGGCGCGGTCAACGATCGCGTGCTGCCCGACGGCAAGTACGCGGTCGTCGTCGAAGCCAAGGACGCGGCGGGAAGAATCGGCAAGGCGGAAAAAGCGCTGACGATCACCGGCGCGGATGCGACGCCGCCGCAGTTGCTCAACTTTACCGTCTTTCCNNGTGTACCTGACCGACGGCAACAAGCGGTATGAGGTTGCGGAGAAAAAGACGACGCTTTGCATCAAAGAGGAAAAAAGTTGCGCCGGCGCGCACGAGTACGATTACGACGGCGGCATTGACTTGCTTGCCACGCCGCCGCCAAATGGGACGTACGACGTGATCGCGGACGCGCTGGATGCGGTCGGCAACCGCACGCGCGTGACGAAAAAACTAGCGATCGCTGAGGGCGGCATCCCGCGCGCGACGATCACCAACTCCGGCGTCGAGTGGTCGCCGCAAGCGCTGCCGACCTTGAAACTGGAACAAGCGTCGCTCCTCGTTCCGCTGGGCGACACGCTGACGTTCACCGTGACAGTCGAGAATATCGGACCGGTGCCGCTGCGCACCAAAGGCCCTGAGCCGGGCACGGTATACACGACGAGCGAAAACTTCAACACGCGAAAAGAATACGAAGAGCCGGGCGTCTGGCGCGTCGGATTGGATTCAGAGGGCAACAGCGTCGGGCGTCCGTATCCGTACCGCTGGCAGATCGGACCGAGCCAAGCGTTAAAGCGCGTGGTCGTTGACGGCAAAGCATATCTCTATTTGATGCCGGGGCAGCGCGTCACGGTCAGCGGCGCAGTCCGCATCGTGGACAAGCCGCCGCGCCTCAACGTCTACTACTGGGTCGGCTTGATTCAAGAAGACGTGCGGATCGTCGAAGATCGCGTCGAGCCGCGCATGGTAACGGTCGAATTCTGAAAGGAGCGCGATGTCCGAGTCCAAATCTTTTTGGTCCGTCCTGTTCGATTCCCTTTTGAACCTTTTCCGACCTCCAACCCCGCAACCCCAGCCGCAACCGCAACCCGAACCCGAGAGCGGCGTTCTTGTTCCGATGCAGCCGCGCGCGCTGGTGATTATCTATAATCCGGTCGTTGACCCGGCGACGGGAAAGAAACTGATCGAGGCGATGAACTGGGCTGATCCAGATCAATTAGCGGCAGACTATATCGCCGACATTGACGAGTGCAGCGGCGGCTTGGTGAAATATAGAGTGGTAGAGCGCATCGAGGTGGACGAGATCCCGGTCAAAGCCGATGGGTTTCAGTACGCCGCCCAAGCGTACGTGAATGTTGCGCGCACGAACACCGGCGCGCACGATCCCGACGCGGTGGATTACCACGCGATCATTGCCAAATTCAACTTGCTAACGCGCGTCGCGGCGAATGAATTCGACGAAGTGTGGCTGTTCGGCGGACCGTACTTTGGCTTTTGGGAATCGGCGATGGCAGGCGCGGGCGCGTTCTTCTCCAACGGCGGTCCGATCGAAAACACTTCGCAGTGTCCGCGCAAATTCCTCATTATGGGCTTTAACTATCAGCGCGGCGTGGGCGAAATGCTCGAAGACCTGGGCCATCGCGCCGAAGCGATCTTGGCGCGCGTCTTCAATGCGCTCGGTTTCCTGACGTGGGCGTATACGCCATATCAAGAGCGGACGCCCAAGACCGCCGTGAGCCAATCGAATCTGTACGAGCGGTATATGTATTTCGATCAGATCGCGCCGGGGCGGTCGAATATCGGCTCGCTGCACTATGCGCCGAACAGTCTGGCGGATTATCAATGGGGCGTGACGACGCCGGTGCAGTCGTGCGCGGATGATTGGCTGCAATTTCCCAACCTGCCGGACCCGCCGAACTATCGGACGATGAGCGCGGCGGATTGGGGTAAGGGGGACATTCGCGCGCACCACAAGTGGTGGCTGAAGCATCTGCCAAAGGTTGCGGGGACGACCAATGGGATCGCGAACAATTGGTGGAAGTACTTTATTGATCCGAACACGGTCAGATAATAGACGACAGACGACAGACACCAGAAACACGCGGCTCACACGAGCCGCGTGTTTTATTTGGGTGCTGTTGCCCCACTTGACAAAAAAGAACACTTGTTCTAAAATAAGGACGATGGAGCAGCGCCTGTTGAACCTGCAAGCGGACAAGATCGAAATGCTCCTCGCCGCGCACAAAGCGCCGGCGCGCGTTTGGGGCGGTCGTCTGACGCCGCGCACGGTCCAGTTCCACCTGGCTCCGGCGGCGACGACCAAACTCGCGCGGCTGGAAGCGCTGACGGAGGAGGTCGCGCTCGCGCTCGGCGTGCCTGCCGCCCGCTTGACGCGCACCAACGGCACCCTCTCGCTCGAAGTGCCGCGCGCGGATTCGCGTTTCGTCTCGCTGACCGAACTCGACGCGCGCTTGCGGCGCGACGATGGTTTGCGCCGCGCGCTCGGCGCGCCGGGGACGGCGATTCTTGGGCTGGATAGCGAAGGCGTGCCGCTCTTGCTGCGGCTGTCGTCGCCGGAGGTCGCGCATTGCCTCATCGCTGGAACCACCGGCAGCGGCAAGACGGAACTTGCGCGCACCCTGATTGCCTCGTTGATGATGCATCAAAAGCCGCGTGATCTGCAACTCGCGCTTTTCGATCCCAAGGCGCGCGGTTTGGCGCCATTCGACCGCGCGCCGCACCTGCTCTTTCCAATGGTCCGGGATCCTGCAGAGGCGCTCGCGCGCATAGGTTATCTCATTTCCGAAATGGAGCGGCGCGACCGCGAGTCAATCGAGCGTCCCCGGGTCGTCATCGTGATAGACGAACTCGCGGATTTGTTGCAAGCGTGCGGGAGCGAGTTGGAGGCGCGGCTCGCGCGGTTGGCGCAGCGCGGACGGAGCGCGGGGTTTTCGCTCATCGCCTGCACACAGAAACCCACCGCGCGCGTCGTCGGCAGTCTGGTCAAGGCAAACTTTCCGGCGCGGCTCGTCGGGCGCGTGGCGAGCGCGGACGATGCGCGCGTTGCCGCGGGCATTGGTGGCACCGGCGCGGAGAAACTCGCCGGGCGCGGCGATTTCCTCCTGGTGGTTTCAGGGCAGATCATTCGCTTTCAGGCAGCGCAAGTCAAGCCGGAGGAAATCGCGGCGCTGAGCGAACCGGGACGCGTGGAGAGCCGGCACACTTGGGGGGCGCGCGTGGCGGCGCGGCTAAGAAGGATCAAGTGAATTCGATGGAGGAAAAATGAGGAACACAATCATAGTCGCAGGCAGCGCCTTCGCCGTCGCGCTCGCCGTCGTCGTGGGCAATCGGTTGTCGAGCGAGGCGATGGCGGTCGTGGCGGGCGCGGTGTGCGGAATCAGCGCGAGCATCCCGATCAGCATCGGCTTGGTGATCGCCGCGAGCAATCAATGGGGTCGGAACGCTCGGGGTCGCCTCGAGCAGCCGCACGAGATCGGTTACGCTGATGAGTCGCGACGCTATCTGCCTCAGCCGCCGGTGGTCATCGTTAGTCCGCCGCAGGCGCAGATGCCGTACGGTTATCCGCACAACTCGTACGTCGCGCCGTTGCACGCGCCGATGCTGGGCGCGCCGCGTGAATTCAAAATCGTCGGAGGTGAATAGATGGAACTGCTCACACAACCCAAGCCGCGGGCGCGCGACGCGGTCGAGATACAGGAAAAGCGCTTTGGCTATTTTCCCAAGGTGTTTCGCTGGCGCGGCAAGCGGTACTATGTGCAAGCGGTGGAACGCTGTTGGAACGCGACGAAAAGCGCGCCGCAGTTGTGTTTCCGCGTCCGCTGCCGCGACGGCCTCTTCGATCTGTATCAAAACGTCCGCGACAATACCTGGCGTCTCACACCGGTGCGCGCGTAACCAAGAACCCAGGTTTCTCGCAAGAAACCTGGGTTCTGCGCCCTAGAGAGTGTTTTGAAATTGCGCGTAGTCCGCAGTTCACTGCGCTTTCCAAGCGCTAAGCGCCCACTCCGAACGCCAAACCGGATTTTCCAAACACTCTCTTACTTGTACCCCGCGACGCTCACGTCGTCGAGGTTGACCAGAAACTCGCGTGCGCCGAAGGCCCATTTCTTCCACGCGCGGAAATAGACGGTGAGCGTGTCAGTTGGCGCGAAGAGGATGGTGGTGTACGAATTCAACTTGGTCGGCGACTCGCGAAAATCCACGTGCGCCCACGGCAACACCTGCCAATTCGTCACGTCCTTCCAGCGCGCGCACTGGGCGTCCGCGCCGCTTTGATAGCCCCACTGCGCGACCCAGGACCAGTCGTCGGTGTACTTGTCGCCTTCAGAGATGCGGATGATGCCTTTGGCGCTGACATAGTACGACGCTTTGGGCGTGAGCCCGGCGACGACCTGGCAAATCCCGGCGTACCGATCCGCTTCGGCGTACGGATCGAGATAGCCATGGCCGATCGTGCTGATCTCGATCAACTGCGAGTGCTTGCCGCTTGAGACGACGGATGCCCAGGTATCGTCGTACAACTGGTGCACGACGTTTCGTCCGCCATTATCGAATTGGCTCCATTGCAGCGCAACCCCATTCGGCGCAAAGCCGCCTTCGAAATCGCCGTTCTGGATGAACTCGGCGATCGGCACGACGTTGATCGCCTGGGTGACCGCCGCCGTCTTGCCCAATTCGTTCGTCGCTTCGACTCTGAGCAGGCGTGTGCCGGTGATCGTCGGCGTCCACGCGAAATCAAACTCTCTCGACAATGGGCCGACGGCGTTTGTCACGCTGGCGATCAGTTTGTCTTCTTCAAAGAGTTTGACTTGCGGCACGCCGATCGCGTCGGATACGCTGACGTGGACCGGAAACGGCTTGGTCGTATAGACGAAGGTCGGAGCAATCGTCTCGAGTTTCGGCGGATGGCTGTCGGTGGGCGTCTGCCCGGTGAGACTCACGCCGTCAATGTTCATAAAAAAGTCGCGCCAGATGCTGGGGAATTTTTTCAGGGCGCGGATGAAGAGCGTGATCTTGGACGATGGCGCGGTGAAGGTCGTCGTGAAATGCGACAACGGACCGGGTCTTTGCCAGTCGTACGTATCTTGCCACGGAATGGTTTTCCAATCCACGCTCTCCCAGGCGGTGCCGCCGGTCGGATCAATGCCCCATTGGACGACGTACGCCCAGTTGTTCATGTCGGGATCGTTGGGGAGGACACGCAACATGCCGTGCAGCGTCAAGGTGTACTGCGTCCCGGCGACGACGGCGAGCGTTTGATAGATGCCCGCGTAGCGGTCTTGTTCCGAGGCACCGTATTGCACTGTGCTGATCTCGATCAATTGCGAATGGCTGCCGGCGTAGGTGAACGCTGGCGACACATCATCCTGCCAATGATAGAACGCCGAGCCGCCGTTGTGAAAGCCAATCCAGTACGACGCGACGCCATTGTCGCCGAAACCTTCTTCGAAATTCCCATTGGTCAAGCGCTCGCCGTAGCCGCCCGCGGTGGTCGGCGCGAACGTGATCAGCGCGAGCGTAAGCGCAAACAGGATGCCGACGAAAAACGCGCGGCGAGAGGTGAGCGCTTGAATGATCCGACCCATGGTTGCCTCCATTTGTAAAACGTAAAGCGTAAAACGTAAGAGTGTTCTTGACGTTTTACGGTTTGTTCCTCTCCAGTTTCGCGCGCTGTTTGGCTTCGTACACCGCGCGCGCTTGTTCCGGCAGCACGCGGCCCACATAGCGCGAGCGCGTGCGTCCGCCTTCCTTCCAATAAGCGTACCAGTACGGACCGTGCGGGCAGCGCGTGCAATTGGCTTTGCCGCACCGCACCGTTTCGTAGCGAAAAGTGATCGAGCCAAACGATTGCTCGGCGTGGACGGCGGGGCGGGGCATACTCGCGCGGCGTTCCTGCACGACGCGATGCAAGCGCTCGTCAATCGCGCGCAGTTGCCGAATTTCCTTTTCGCTAAGGTTCGTCAGCGGACTCGGCAATTTCTTTTTACGCGGCATAGTTTCACCATTGGCTTAGGTAACTGTATTATAGCACGCGTTACCTAAGAGGTCAAGTGGTGCCGTCACCGACTTGTTCTGCCAGCGGGACGCGTCACTTGTCCAGTTGCTTGTGCTTGTTCCCCTCCACCCAGTGCGGATCGCTCTTGTTATTGAACCACCACTCGTCCCACCGCGTCGCCAGAATCTCTTCCGCCAGCCGCTTGCCCACGTCGGTTTTCAGGCGCGCAAGCAAAGGGGCGATCCAATCGCCGACGTGCGGATTGCCCAGGTCGGCTTGCTTCTTCAGACTCAGCAGCAATTCCAACTGATCGGCGTCCTTGGCGATGCGCGCCGCGGGCGTCTCGCCGGTTTCAAACTCGCGCACGGCGGCGGCGATCTCCGCGCCGAGGGGCCACGCGCGCGCGCCTTCGTCCAAGACCTTGTCCAAATCCTCGACGACGTAGCGGCGATTCACATAGTTATGATCGCCCGTGCGCGCCTCGGGCAAGTCGTGGAACAAGACCAGGCGCAGCAGGTGTAGTTCGTCCACGCGCGCGTCGCTCATCCGCGCGAGCAGCAACGCGACGTGCATCATGCGATGGATATGCTCGGCGACCGATTGTTCGCCGGAACCGAGAAACGCGAATCCGCTGCGCGGCGTATCGTTCAACATGCCGACTTCATGCAAGTAATTTGCTCGTTGACTCATGGACGCCTCCGGGTTGACATTGTAATGCGATTGGGCTGAGTGTCAACAGAGGGAGGTAAGGGAGGCAATGGATTCCGTGGGCTTGTATCCGCGCATGGTACCGAGGACTGGTCCGAAATTCTTTGGCGCGGATTGCTATACGCTGTGGTATAATTGACGGGCTTTGGTTTAGCCAAACTGGACAACCGGGCTTGCCTGTGGGGGAGGTGATATGAGCGCAACGCTTCAACTCTTGCTTCTGCTCGGCGTCATTATTTTTGCCGCCAAGTCTGCCGGGCTTGTCAGCACACGGCTGGGACAACCCGCCGTGCTGGGAGAATTACTCGCGGGTCTCGTGCTGGGTCCCACGGTCCTCGACTTGCTCCACGCGCCAATCTTTGCGGGCAGCCATGTGGGGGACCTCGTTCTCGAACTTGGCGAACTCGGCGTCATCTTCCTGATGTTCGTCGCGGGGCTCGAAGTGGATCTCGAGGGAATGTTGAGGTCGGGTATGGTCGCGACACTGGTGGGTGTGATGGGCGTCGTCGCACCGCTGATTCTCGGCGCGGCTACAGCGCTGGCTTTCGGCTTTCCATTTCTCACCAGTGTATTCATCGGACTTGTTCTCACTGCGACCAGCGTGAGTATCTCGGCGCAGACGCTATTGGAACTGGGAATGTTGCGCAGCAAGGAGGGTTTGGCATTGCTCGGCGCGGCGGTCATTGACGACATCCTGGTGATTCTCGCGCTCTCGATTTTTGTCGCGCTCACGGGCGAGGCGAACGCGGGTGTGGCAAGCCTGGTCACCGTTGTTTTGCGCATGGGCGTCTTTCTCGCGCTGGCGATCCTGCTAGGCACAAAACTCATTCCGTGGCTGACTCAGCGGATCGGAGAATTGCCGATTAGCGAAGGCGTAATGGCATTTGTCGTCCTAGTCACCCTGCTCTACGCCTGGTCGGCGGAAGTGGTCGGCGAGATCGCGGCGATCACAGGCGCATTTCTCGCCGGACTGTCTTTCGCGCGCACAGCGCTGCGCCACGAGATCGAGCGCGGGATGCACACGTTGACCTACACATTCTTCGTTCCACTATTTCTGATCGGCATTGGCTTGAAAGCGAACGCGCGGACGCTTGGTGCGGAGGGCTGGCTTTTTGCGACAGCCATCATCGTCGTCGCGATTCTCGGCAAGGTGATCGGTTGTGGGTTAGGCGCGCGCGCGGGCGGATTCGACGCGCGCGCGTCACTGCGCGTCGGCGTCGGAATGATCTC
Organism: Anaerolineales bacterium UBA4826; assembly: GCA_002400365.1. GTDB lineage: Bacteria > Chloroflexota > Anaerolineae > UBA4142 > UBA4142 > UBA4142. Next base: position 11,932 of record DHFK01000049.1, read on the forward strand.
GCGCGGCGAGGTGGGGTTGATCGTCGCGGCGCTTGGACTGAGCAGCGGCTTGATCGGCGACAATGTCTATGCGACGATGATCGTGATGGTGCTCGCGACAACTCTCGTCACGCCGGTTTTTTTGCGCTGGGTTTTTCGGCGCACAGATCCAAGCCGTGAGACTTGAGTCCTGTTGGAATTGAGGAGGTAGTAGATGGCTAGTTTGCTTGTCCTCGTGCTCGACGAACTTGAAAAATTTCCAGCCGTCGTGGCTGCCTGGCAAGAAGCCGGCGTACCTGGGGTAACTGTGTTCGACAGCGTAGGCAGTCAGCGCCTGCGGGAGTACATCCAGCGCGATGACGTGCCGCTGATGCCGTCGCTCCGTTCGCTCTTTGCCGGCGAGGAAGATCACAACCGCACGCTCTTGACCGTGATCGAAGATGACGCGGTGTTGGAACGCGCGATCGCGGCGACGCAGCAAGTGGTCGGGGATTTCATGCAACCACACACTGGTGTACTTTTCGTCGTGCCCGTCTCGCGCACCTGGGGCGTGCCGAAAGCCAAGCGCGGCCGTAAAGCGCATACCAGCGTCTAGCCGTCTGGCGGAGTGTCTGCTGCGAGACCGGTCACATTGCATTTCCCTTGCGCCTTTTGACTTTTTGCTTTTGCCTTGTTACAATCTCTGCCGATGCGCTCTCAACTCACCGACATCTACGCGCGCCTCTACGCCCGCTTTGGTCCGCAGCACTGGTGGCCCCACCATGCCGGCGCGTTCGAGGTCATCGTCGGCGCGATCCTCACGCAGAATACCGCGTGGACGAACGTCGAAAAGGCGCTGGCGAATTTAAAGCGCGCGCGTCTGCTCACCCCCGCCGCGCTAAACCGCGTGACGACCGCGCGCCTCGCGCGCCTGATTCGTCCGTCCGGCTATTTCAACCTCAAGGCGAAAAAACTAAAGGCGTTTGCGCGCTTTGTGTGCGCGGAACATCGCGGCAGGTTGGCGCATCTGTTCGCGCGCGACGCCGCGCGTTTGCGCGAGGAACTGCTGGCGGTGTACGGCATCGGACCCGAAACGGCGGACTCGATCGTCCTCTACGCCGCGCGCCAGCCGATTTTCGTCGTGGACGCGTATACGCGCCGCGTCATGGCGCGGCTGGGGCTCGCGCGCGCAGACGCGACGTATGACGAGTTGCAGCGTTTGTTCATGGAGCATCTGCCGCGCGAGGAGCGGCTGTTCAACGAGTATCACGCGCTCATCGTCGCGTTGGGGAAAGACGTGTGCCGGAAGAGCCAGCCGCGGTGCGGAGAGTGTCCGCTGCGGGAGATTTGTCCGACGGGGTGAGAGAAATCGAGTTGATTTGGCAATTCGGGGCTTTCAAGGTATAATGCGCCCCGTCATCTTGCATGGATAGGAGTCGTCGTGAAGCGAGTCTATCAACCCAAACGCCTAAAGCGCAAGCGCACGCACGGTTTCCGCGAGCGAATGAAAACCAAAGGGGGCCGCAAGGTTCTCGCCGCGCGCCGCCAGCGCGGACGCAAGCGCCTCAGCGTCGGGCATACCCGTTCCGGCTTGAAGCAGAAGTAAAGGATGAAGGCAGAAGGATGAAGGCAGAAGACATCCAGTAAGAAGCGGTTTTCATCCTTCATCCTTCATCCTTCATCCTTCCGATGAACCGCGCGTATAGTCTGCGCCGTGACGATTTTCAGCGCGTCTGGGACGACGGCAAAGCGTGGTCGCATCCGTTACTCATCGTCCGCGCGCGCGCGAACGGAATGGAACGCTGTCGTTTTGGGTTCGTCGCCGGGAAAAAAGTCGGCAAGGCGGTTGCGCGCAATCGCGCGAAACGATTGTTGCGCGAAGCCATCCGCCAGCGCCTGCCGGCGATTCCCCCGGGTTGGGACATTATCGTGATCGCGCGGCGCGGCGCGGCGCAGGCAGAGTTCAAGGACGTTGACGCGGCAATCGAAAAACTCTTACAGCGCGCCTCTCTGCTTTGCAACGCGTGAAACGAAACACGCACAACGCATGACGTGGCGCGTATTGTGATGCTTATGAAGCACCTGGCGCTAGGTATCATCCAATTGTATCGGCGCTTGATCTCACCCTTCTTGCCGCCCAGTTGCCGCTTCGTTCCCTCCTGTTCGCAATACGGGGTCGAGGCGATCACGCACTTTGGGCTACGCAAAGGCGGATGGCTCGCCGTGAAACGGGTCCTGCGTTGTCACCCCCTCAACCCCGGCGGATACGATCCCGTTCCGTACGACTGATGGGGCGCAGGGTTCAGTCTGTTTAGGAATTTACCACAAAGGCACGAAGGCACAAAAATTTTGCCTGCACAGCGAGAATCTTGAACCTACCCTTTGAGTCTTGGTGTCTTCGTGGCTGAAATTTGGAGGAATTTCTTTTGGCGATTTTCAAAACCACGCGGTCGGCGGTGACGCTGCTAGCGCTCCTCGCCGCCGCGTTTCTCTTGGTGGGCTGCGGCGCAGCGCCAGCCACCGGTTGGTCGAGCGTCCGAGTGGTTGACCAAACGCTTTACGTCGGCAGTACCACCGGCAAAGTCATGGCGATCAACGCCGCCGATGGCGCGGTCAAGTGGCAATTCCCGACCGACAAACCGCTTGGCGCGATCTATTCTACGCCGGCGATTGCCGACAACGTTCTATACATTGGCGCGTTCGATTACAAGATGTACGCGCTCGATGCTACGACGGGCGCGAAAAAGTGGGAGTTCGACGCGACCGCGCCGATTGTGCCCAGCCCGGCGGTTGGCGGCGGCGTCGTCTATTTTGGCGCGAACAGCAAGAAAATCTACGCGCTCGACGCGGCGACCGGCGCAAAGAAATGGGAATTTGCGACGAACGGCGAGGTCTGGGCTGACCCGACGCTCTCTGGCGGTTTGCTCTACGCGCCCTCGCTCGACCACAAACTGTACGCGCTCGACGCGGCGACCGGCGCGAAGAAATGGGACTATGATGCCAGCGGCATCATCGTCACCAAGCCCGCGGTCGGCGAAGGCATCGTCTATTTTGCCGGCTTGTCCAAATTCTATGCGCTCGACGCGGCGACCGGCGCAAAGAAATGGGAGTTCGACGCCAGCAACTGGGTCTGGTCGAATCCGAGTGTGGCGGGCGGCGTGATCTACTTTGCCGCGTTGGACGGCACGGTCTACGCGCTCGACGCGCAAACCGGCAAATCGAAATGGAACGCGCCCTTCAAAGCCGGCGACGCGGTCCGTTCGCCGCTCGTCGTGGACGGCGGCAGCGTGTACTTTGGATCCGACGACTTGAAAATCTATGCCGTGGACGCGGCAACCGGTCAAAGCAAGTGGACGCGCACGACGACGGCGCGCGTTCTGGCGTCGCCGACCGTCGCGAGCGGCGTGATCTATGTGCAAGCGCACGACCACGTGATGTACGCGCTCGACGCGGCGACGGGGCAAGCCAAGTGGGCTTTGGACACGAGCGGCGCTCGGCTCATTACGCCGGTGCCGGGTTCTGTGAAATAGGAGTTTGTAGGTATGTTTGATTTTCTCGCGCCAATTTGGAATACCTTCATCTTTAATCCGATGGTGAATGTGCTGCTGTGGATTTACGCCGTGCTCGCGCAATTTTCGATTCCCGGCGCATACGGCATCGCGATCATTCTCTTTACGATCCTGGTGCGTATCGTCACCCTGCCGTTCTATGGACAGTCGCAGAAAGCGATGAAGAAGCAGCAGGAATTGATGCAGAGTGACGCGTGGAAAGCCATTCAGAAAAAGCACGCCAAGGACAAAGAAAAACTGTCGCAAGAGCAGATGCGGCTCTACCGCGAAGCCGGCGTCAATCCGCTAGGCGGCTGTCTCCCGGCGCTGATTCCGTGGCCCATCATGCTCGGGCTGTATCAGTCCATTACGATGGTGATGGGCGCGCAGCCGGAACAACTCATGGACTTGGCGAAGCATCTGTACAGTTTTCTCCCGGCGTTGGCGGCGGCGGTGCCGGTCAGCAGTGAATTCATCGGATTGAATCTGGCGACCACGCCGTCGAGTTGGGGCTATATCGTCCCCGCGCTGGTCCTGGCAACCACCTGGATTCAGCAAAAGATGATGACGGTTCCCTCCGCCGATCCGCAATCGGCGCAGATGAATCAATCTATGCAGATGATGATGCCGTTGTTCATCGGCTACATCTCATTGTCGTTCCCGGTTGGTTTGTCGTTGTACTGGATCGTGTTCAACGTCATCGGTATCGTTCAGCAATATATGAGCAGCGGCTGGGGCAATTTGCTCACCGGCACGCCGTTCGCGCCTGCGACTGCAACCATCGGCAAAGGAAAAAAGAATGTCGGAATCAAGTCGTGAATTCTCGGGCAAGACGATTGACGAAGCCATCGCAAAGGGGCTGGCGGAACTGGGCTTGCCGCGCGAGGCGGTGAATATCGAAACCGTGCGCGAAGGATCACGCGGACTGCTGGGCTTGGGCGGGGAAGACGCCGCGGTGCGCTTGACGCCGCTCGCGCTGCCGGCGGAGGAGATGAAAGACTCGCGGTCCAGCGCGCAGGAAATCCTCGAAACGCTGTTGGGCGGCATGGGCATCAAAGCCGGCGTGCAAGTCGTGGACGATCCTGCGCCGGAATCGCCGAACGCGTTCGTGCTGAACATCGTCGGCGACGATCTGGGTGTCCTGATCGGGCGGCGCGGCGAGACCCTGCGCGACCTGGAATACATCACGCGCTTGATGGTCGCACAAAAGTTGGGCAAGCCCGCCCGGCTCGTCGTGGATGTCGAAGGGTACCGCACGCGACGCGAGCGCGTCTTGTGCGAACTCGCCAAGCGCATGGCAGAGCGCGTGGAAGCCAGTCGCCAGCCGATCACGCTCGAAGCGATGCCGCCGAACGAACGCCGCATCATTCACCTCACGCTGCGCGATCATCCCAATGTTCGGACCAACAGCATCGGCGAAGGCGAGCATCGGCGGGTGATGATCCTTCACAAGTGACGTGTGGCGAGTGACGCGTGATGGGGGACGTCCCTCGGCGCACGGCGCTCGCCACTCGTCACTCGACGAGCAATGATTGATTTCCTCATCATCGGCCACATCGTGCAAGATGTAGTACCCACCGGTTTCACCGTCGGCGGCACGGCGACGTACATGGCGATCACCGCGCGCAATCTGGGGCGTCAGCCGGGCATCGTGACCCGACTCGCCCCTGATTTTGTAATACCCGCTGTTTTGCACGACGTCGCGGTGCAGCGCGTGCCATCGGCGCAGACGACGACTTTCCACAACCTCTATCACGATGGACATCGGCAGCAGTTTTTGCTTGCCCGCGCCGATCCGATTCAACCCGAAGACATTCCAAGCGCGTGGCGCGCGGCGCCGATCGTTCACCTGGGTCCGCTCGCGCGCGAGTTGGACGCGCGCTTTGCGCGCCTCTTTCCCGGCGCGCTCGTCGGCGTGACGCCGCAGGGCTGGCTGCGGCAGTGGGACGCGACCCAGCGCGTGCGCTTTCGCTGTTGGGAAGAAGCGCCGGCGATCTTGCCCTACGTGGACGTGCTGGTGTTGAGCGAGGAAGACCTCAACGGCGATTGCGCGGCGATGCGGAATTTCGAGCGCATGACGCGCATCGCGGTCTTGACGCAAGGTCCCCGGGGTTGCACCGTCTTTGCCAATGGGATCGAAAAACAGATTCCCGGCTTTCCGGCGCGCGAAGTGGATCCGACCGGCGCAGGCGACGTGTTCGCCGGCGCGTTCCTGATTCGGCTCCACGAAACCGGCGATCCGTTTGAAGCGGCGCGCTTTGCGAACGCCGCCGCGTCGTTCTGCGTCGAAGGTCCCGGCGTCACGACGATTCCCACGCGCGCGCAGGTAGAAGAAAGACTCGCGCAATTTTCGATTTTCGATTGACGATCTTCGATTACCTGTTTGGCAAATTGAAAATCGTCAATCGAAAATCAGAAATCGAAAATGCCCATCATTTACACCTTCGCCAATCAAAAAGGCGGCGTTGGCAAGACGACGACCGCGATCAACCTTGCCGCGAACCTCGCGGTGCGCGCGCAACGCGTCTTGCTCGTGGACATTGACCCGCAAGCGAACGCCACCTCATCGCTTGGCGTGGACAAGACCGCGCCGCTCTACTCGATTTACCACGCGCTCGTTGACGACGTCCCGCTCGAGCAAATCGTGATGCTGACCAAGCGGCTGCACCTCGATCTCGTCCCCGCGTCGGTGGCGTTAGCCGGCGCGGAGGTCGAACTGGTCTCGCTGGAAAACCGCGAGCGCTTGCTGGCGAACCTTCTCGCGCCGATGGCGGAGCGCTATGACTACATGCTGGTTGACTCGCCGCCGTCGCTGGGCTTGCTGACGCTGAACGCGCTCGTCGCCGCCGACGCGGTGATCATCCCGATTCAATGCGAGTACCTCGCGCTCGAGGGCTTGTCGCAGTTGCTGCGCACGATTCAACTCGTCCAGCAAAGTTTGAACCCGCGGCTGCGGGTCGCCGGCATGGCGATGACGATGTACGATTCGCGGACGCATTTGTCGCTTCAAGTCGTCGAAGAGGTCGCCAAGCATTTCCCCGATTTGATTTTTCACACCGTCGTTCCGCGCAGCGTGCGCATCGCCGAAGCGCCGAGTTTCGGCGAGCCGCTCGTTTCCTTCGACCCGAAATCGCGCGGCGCGCAGGCGTACGACGCGTTGACGATGGAATTGCTGGAAAGAGAAAGTCAATTAGTCAAATAGTCTGATAGTCGCATAGTCTACCGCTGACTGTCGGACTATTTGACCACGAGACTAAAGGACTAGATGACTAAACTCAAACACGGTCTCGGTCGCGGCTTGGGCGCGCTCATTCCGCCGGGACCGCTAACCGCAACGACGCCGGGCGTGCGCCAGGTCCCCGTCGCCAGCATCACGCCGAACCCGCGCCAGCCGCGCCACAAGATTGATCCCGACGCGCTGCGCGAACTCGCCGAATCTATCCGCGAGCACGGGCTGATCCAGCCCCTCATCGTCACGCCTGCGCCGGATTCGACCGAACTCGCCCCGCGCTATCAACTCATCGCCGGCGAACGCCGCTGGAGCGCGGCGAAACTCGCCGGCATGGCGAACGTGCCGGTGATCGTGCGCGGCGCGACACCGCAAGAGATGCTGGAACTCGCGCTCGTCGAGAACATCCAGCGCGCGGACTTGAACGTGCTGGAGGAGGCGAACGCGTATCGTCAATTGATGGACGACTTTGGTCTGACGCAGGAGCAGATCGCGACAAAAGTCGGCAAGAATCGCACGACGGTGACGAACGCGCTGCGCCTGTTGAAACTGCCGCCCGACATTCAAGCCGCGCTGGCAGACGAATCTATTACCGAAGGACACGCGCGCGCGCTTCTGACCGTCGCGGATGAGAAACAGCAAGCGGCATTGTTGCGTCAGGTGATTGACGCGGGCTTGTCGGTGCGGCAAACCGAAGAAGCCGCGCGGCGAGCCAATGAACGACCGCCGACCGCCGACCGCCGCTCGCGTCCTGAGCGGAGCGCAGCGGAGTCAAAGGAGGTGGGGCGCGAGATGCCTGCCGCGACGCGCGCGCTCGAAGACGATTTCCGCAAGGCGCTCGGCACCAAAGTCCAGGTGTTTCGCTCGCGCAAGGGTGGCAAAATCGTCATTCATTTTTATTCCGAGGAAGAACTGGAAGCGGTCTACGAAAAGATTGTGGGGAGACGATAGGGAAGGTGGCTCCGATACTTCATCAACTGACCGAGAACATCACTGCGATTGACTTGCAATTCCAGGGACGCACGCAGGTCGTTGCGGCATATCTCTTTTACGACGGCGACCAAGCCGCGCTGATTGAAACCGGACCAGGGATAACGGTCGAGACGCTGCTGGAAGGCGTCCAAGCCGCGGGCGCGCCGCTCGAAGCGTTGCGCCAACTCTTCGTCACGCACATTCACCTCGATCACGCTGGCGCGGCGGGCATCCTCGCGCGGCAACTCCCCTGGGTGCGCGTCTACGCGCATCCGGTTGGCGCGCCGCACTTGGCGGATCCGTCGAAATTGCTGGCGAGCGCGGCGCGACTGTACGGCGACCAAATGGATGCGCTGTGGGGTCGCGTGCTGCCGGTACCAGCGGAGCGCGTGGTCGTCGTGAACGACGGCGACGAGATCAAGATTCCGGGGACCACGCTGCGTGCGTTCGATACGCCCGGGCACGCGCGGCATCATCACGCGTATTTCGACGCCGCTAGCGGCTTGCTCTTCACCGGTGATGTCGGCGGCGTGCGGATGCCCGGCGCGCGCTATGTGCGTCCGCCCACACCGCCGCCGGAACTCGATATTGACGCGTGGGTGGCGAGCATCGCGCGCTTGCGCGCGGTGAAGGCGTCGGGCTTGTGCCTGACTCACTTTGGACTCTTTCGCGGCAACCTCGATTGGCACTGGGACGATTTGGAACGCCGCCTCGTCGCGTGGGGCGAAGCCGTCCGAGAAGAGCTCGCCCACGGCGCAAGCGACGATGAGATCGTGCGGCGGATGCAAAACCAAATCGTCGCCGAGATGGAGCGGCGGGGCGTGGGCGTGGAGGCGTACGACGTCGCGGCGAGTTATCAGCACATCGTCACGGGCTATGTGAGGTACTGGAACAAGAAAAAATAGAGAAACCAGGTTTCCCCCAGAAACCTGGTTTCTACTTTTCTACCCGCTGGCGGAGCGAATTTTCCGCCCACGCGGCTGTTACGGAATCGAGCGGCGGCGTGGGTTCGGTCGTATAGTCAATTCGCAAATCGTAGCGCACTTGAGCGTACACCTGGGCGAGCAATTCGCCAAGCGCGAGGCGCGGCTCTTGATCGTCTGCGCGCAAGGGGATTGGGATTTCGGGAATCGCTTCGTTGAGGTTGAATGGATAGAGCAGCGCGTGCGGTCGTTTCCAATTGTGGCTGACCAGGATGCGATAATGCGTCGCGGGAATCTTGCCGTAATCCATCGGCGCGCCGCCGCGCAGCAAATCGAATTCGACGAAACTCGTCAAGGTGTCCAGAACTTGCTGCCGCTTGCGCAGATATTGACGCCGACCTGCGCCGGGTTCTTTGTTCGCCGGCGAGAGCATTTCGATCACGGTGACCACCTCGCGCGATCCCGCGTCGCGAATTTCGAGGTAGCGTTCGCGGATTTGATCGGTGACGGGCAGTTCGACCGTGAGGGGGCGCGCCATCACCACAGCCGGCGTGGTGACGTAGGGGGTTGTGGTTTCGCCAATGACCGAGGCATCGGGGCGTCCGATGTATGCGCGTGGTTCAGCCGCCGCGACATAGACGCGCTCTTCCACCGCGACGAAATAGCGCGGCGCGATTTTCGTTCCCAAGGACGTCGCGGATAGACGCAATCAAGAGCGTGTGCAAGCCCGGCCAGATGTGCGGATGTTCCAGATACGGATCCATGCCGGGAAACGGCGACGGCATGCGCAAGCACCTCCATTCTGTCAGCGCAGACGCATTATACCAGAGATTGACGACCACAGCAATCACAATCGCGCGTTTGCATCGCGCCGCGATTGGCGTATAATACCCACCGACGCAACGACGCAAATTTTTCCAGGAACACGTAATGGCTGGACCGATTTTTCCATTCACCGCGATCGTCAATCAAGACAAAATGAAACGCGCGCTTGTCCTCAACGCGATCAATCCGCTGATCGGCGGCGTGCTCGTGCGCGGCGAACGCGGCACTGCGAAATCCACGGCGGTGCGCGCGCTCGCGGCATTGCTGCCAGAGATCAACGTCGTCGCCGATTGCCCGTTCAGTTGCAGTCCGTACGAAAAGGATCGCCTGTGCGACAATTGCCGCGAACGCGTCGGACGCGGCGAGGAACTTCCGGTCGCGCGGCGCAAAGTGCGCCTGGTTGATTTGCCGGTCAGCGCCACCGAAGATCGCGTCGTCGGCACGCTCGACATCGAACAGGCGATCAAGAAAGGCGAAAAGAAATTCGAGCCGGGCGTGCTCGCCGCCGCGAATCGCGGCATCCTCTACGTTGACGAGGTCAACCTGCTCGACGATCACGTCGTTGATCTGCTGCTCGACAGCGCGGCGATGGGCGTGAACGTCGTCGAGCGCGAGAGCATTTCGTTCCAGCATCCCGCGCAATTCGTCTTGGTCGGCACGATGAATCCCGAAGAAGGCGAGTTGCGCCCGCAATTGCTCGACCGCTTTGGCTTGTCGGTTGAAATTCGTGGCATCGCCGACGCGGAAGCGCGCGTCGAGATCATCGAGCGGCGCCTGGCGTTCGAGCAAGACCCGGTTGGCTTTTGCCAGGAATGGTCCACCGCCGAAGCCAAATTGTCGCAAGAGATTGACGCGGCGCGCCACGCGCTCCACTCGGTCTCGCACACGCAAGCCGATTTGTACGGCATCGCCGAGTTATCGGCGGGACTCGAAGTGGACGGACATCGCTCGGATCTGGTGATTCTCAAAGCCGCGCGCGCCCACGCCGCGTTGATGAGCCGCGCCGCCATCACGGAAGAGGACATTATCCTCGCGGCGGAACTCGCGCTGCCGCATCGGATGAAACGCAAGTCCATTCAAGACGTCGAACTGCGGTTCGAGCAACTCGAAAAACGGCTGGAAGCGTCGAAGCAGGGCGCGAGCGCGCCGGGACAGCCAAAGAGCGATCAACCGCGCGACGTAAAAAAAAAGCCAGTCTAGCCGCTGACCAAGCCGCCGACCAACCGCCGCCACCCAGCGAGCAATCTGCCCAAGGAACCGGTCACGAAGCCGGGCAACCCTCGCCGCGCCCTGCCGATCACGTCGTCCAGGTCGGCAGAACATTTCGTCCTCAGAAACTGCAAACCCCCCTCGACAAACTCCCGCGCAAGGTCGCGGGCAAGCGCTCGCGCACGCGCACCGAGCGCAAACGCGGGCGCTATGTTTCCGCGCGCCTGATGAAAGGCAAGGCAAGCGACGTCGCGTTCGATGCGACCCTGCGGCAAGCCGCGCCGTACCAATTGCGCCGCGCGCGCAAGGACGTCGTGTTGGCGATCGAGAAGCAGGATTTGCGCCAAAAAGTGCGCGTGCGCCGCGCGGCGAATTTGATTCTGTTCGTCGTGGACGCGTCGTGGTCCATGGCGGCAGCCGAGCGCATGATCGCAACAAAAGGCGCGATCATGTCGCTATTGGTTGACGCGTACCAAAAGCGCGATCGCGTCGGTTTGGTCGTCTTCCAAAAAGAAGACGCGCGCCTGGTTTTGTCTCCGACGAATTCGGTTGATCTCGCGGAAAAAGCGTTGAAGGACATTCCGGTTGGCGGCAAGACGCCGCTCAGCGCGGGCTTGCTCCTGGCGCACCAAGTGCTCGTGCGCGAGCGTGTGCGCGATCGCGAGGTGATGCCGTTGATGATCGTCGTGACCGATGGCGCGGGCAATGTCTCGATGACGGATATGCCGCCGCAGGAAGAAGCGCTGCGCGTCGCGACGATGGTCAAGAAAGCCGATCTACGGGCGGTCGTCATCAATACCGAGCACGAAGCGTTCGACCGCGGATTGGCGCAGGAACTCGCGGACAACTTGGGAGGACCGTGTTACACGCTCAAGCAGTTGCGCGCGGAGGAACTGTACGCCAAAGTGCGGGAGGAGATGCGGGGGAAAGCATAGTGTTCTGGTCCGGTAGTTGGATGGCTTGTTGGTTTGAGAGCTTGTCAGTACTATGTCTCAGCGATCAACCGTCGCACTATTGCCTTGCCACGCTATTGCGCGATCGGGTGTGCGTCACGTTTTTGGGCGCGTAATCTCCGCAGGGCTTGTCCTGAGCGTGCCGAAGGAGCGCTTTCGTGGATTGGTAGGCGCGGTCTCCAACCGCCAGCCCAGCGACCCGAAAGTTTGACGCGCACCCTGCGCAATCACCCGCTTTGCGCGCAGCGTCAAGTTGATGTAGAATGAAATCCAACCAACGAGAGGAGCAGCCGTCGTGAAACTCGTAACCTTTGAAGCCGGCAACCAAACGCGCTGGGGCGCGGTGCGCGGCGATACCGTCGTGGATCTGAACCTGGCGCGCGCGATGTATCTTGCCTCCCGCGGTCAAGAAGCCCGCTACCTGGCGACCGACCTTTTGGATTTCATCCGGCAAGGCGCGGACGCCCGGGAAGCCGTGGATGAGACGCTCGAATTCCTGGGCAGCCGCATTGTCGAAGGCATTTCATTTCACACTGCCGCCGCAAAGTTGCGCGCGCCGCTCGCGCACCCATCCAAAATCGTCGCGATCGGTTTGAACTATGGCGAACATCGCCGCGAGCAGAACATCATTGAAACGACGAATATCTATCCGATCTTATTCCCCAAGTTCCCCAGCGCGATCATCGGGCCCGGCGACCCGATCACCTGGGATCCGGCGCTGACGCAAAAAGTAGATTACGAAGCGGAACTCGGCGTTGTCATCGGCCAGCGCGCGACGCGCGTGCCGGTCGTCGAAGCGCTGGACTATGTCTTTGGCTATTGCAATCTCAACGACGTGAGCGCGCGCGATTTGCAGTTCGACGAAAGAGGCGGGCGGCAGTTCACGCGCGGCAAGTCGCTCGACACCTTTTGTCCGTTGGGACCGTACCTCGTCACGCGCGATGAAATCCCCGATCCGCAGAATCTGGCGCTGCGCTGTTGGGTCAATGGCGAACTCCGCCAGAATTCAAACACCGGCAACATGCTCAGTAGTATCGCGCAACTCATTGCGTTCATCACTCAGGGGATCACGTTGCTGCCGGGCGACATCATCGCGACCGGCACGCCGTCCGGCGTCGGGCATTTCGCCAAGCCGCCGGTGTACCTGAAACCCGGCGATGTGGTCGAAGTCGAAGTGGAAAGACTCGGACGACTGACCAACCCGGTCAAGTAAGGAAAATCGCTTGAAACCGCTCATCGGCATACCGACGCGCGCACAAACGGACGGCGATCTCGTGCGCTATACCGGGATCGCCACCTACACGCGCGCGCTGGACCTTGCCGGCGGCGCGCCGCTGTTGATTCCGCTCGGACTGAGCGACGCCACGCTGCGCGCGATTTTTGAACGCCTCGACGGCTTGCTGCTGCAAGGCGGCGTGGATGTCCACCCCGGCGAGTACGGCGAACCGGTCGAACCTTTTTGCGGGGAGATTGACCGCGCGCGCGACGCGACCGAATTGAAATTGCTGCGCTGGGCGCTGGCAGAAGCGCTGCCGATTTTGGGAATCTGTCGCGGCATCCAGATGTTGAACGTCGCCGCCGGCGGATCGCTGTATCAGGACCTCGCGGCGCAACTCGCGAGTCCGATCGAACATCGGCACGTCAAGGGCAATCCGTATAGTTTTCACGCGCATGCGATCACGATTGACGCCGACGCGCGGTTGGCGCGCGCGCTCGGCGCAACCCAAATCGAAGTGAACAGTCTGCATCACCAGGCGCTGAAAACGATCGCGCCCGGCTTTCGCGTCGTCGCGCGCGCGCCGGACGGCGTCGTTGAGGGCATCGAAGCGGACAACGGACGCTTTGCGGTCGGCGTGCAATTTCACCCCGAATGGATGATCGAGGACGACGCGCGCATGATCCGCGTCTTCCAAGCGTTCGTTCAAGCGATCGAGGAGTTGTGAATGGTCGTTGAGGACTTGGAGAAACGTTTCTACGAACTGAAAGGCAAACTTGACGTCGGCGTCATCACTGAAGCGCAGTTCAAAGCCGAAGTCGAGAAACTCCGGTTCCAGGATAGTGCAAGCCGCTGGTGGATGATTGGCGCGCAGAGCGGCAAGTGGTACAAGTTCGACGGCATCCGCTGGATTCCCGATCAGCCGCCGCGCGATCTGCCGCTGCCGCCGGTCGCGCCGACGCCAGCCGCTGAACCGACAGCCGTCGCGTCGAAAACCGAGGCGCTATCGCCAAGCGCGTTGCAACCTGTCGCGCAAGAACCGCCAGCCCCGCCCATTTCCGTTCAGCCCGCCACGCCCAGCACGAGAATGCCCGAACCCGAAAAACTGCCTCCGCTGCCGCTCGGCGCGCCTCCGCCACAACCGGAACATATCGCGATTGCGCCGCGCCGGCGCCGCCGCGCCGGCGCGCTGCCCCAACTGCCGGTCAGCGGGCCGCTCCTAATCGCCGGCGCCGCGCTCGTCGCGCTCGTCGGCGTCTGCATCTTTTGGGTTCTGCTCGACAACCTGGTGCCGGGAAAACCAATCAGCGGTGCTCTCGGTGGGTTGACCGGCGGCAAACCGGTGGCACCCGCGGTCCCCACCGTCCAGACGTTGCAGCCAGCATCTGCGCCTAAGGAATTGCCCGCGCTCCTTGCCGTGGGCGACCAGTTTCTCTTGCAAAGCCAGATGGAGACGGCGATGGCGCAGTACACCCACGCGGCGCAACTTGCGCCCACTAGCGCTACACCGCTGGCGCGGCTGGCGCGCGCGCTCGCGTTCAAGGGTCAAGCCCAGAACGCAGTAACCCAAGCGCAGCAAGCGGTGCAGGTTGGACCGGGCGATGCCGAGGCACACGCCCAGTTCTGCCGCGCGCTCTTGTGGAATGGGCAGGGCAACGACGCGATCGCGGTGTGCGAGAAAGCGGTTCAACTCGACGCCAAGAACTGGAACGCGCACGCCTTTCTCGCCGAAGCGTACTTGATGGCGCGCCGTCCCGCCGACGCGCAAGCGCAGGCGCAAACCGCGCTGCAACTCGCGCCGCAGAGCGCGGAGGCGCATCGCGCCCAGGCGTGGGTGCTGACGCTCCAGGGGCAACAGCAAGCCGCGCTCGGCGAGTGGCGGCAGACGCTCGCGCTGGAACCGGATTTCTATTTCCGCCATTATGAAATGGGCGAAGTCCTGCGACTCTACTTTAACAACCCGACCGACGCAGTCGGCGAGTATCAAAAAGCCGTGGCGCAGTACGGCGCGTACATCCCGGCGATCAGCCGGCTGGGCTTGGCGTTGCTCGCCGCGAACAGACCGCAAGACGCCGTTCCGCAGTTCCAGCGCGCGATCACGCTCGATCCGAACAACGCCGACCACTATGCCAACCTCGCGGTCGCGTTTGGGCAAGCGAATCAGTGCGGGCAAGCGATTCCGTACTTTGAGCAGGCGTTGAAACTCGACCCGAACAACGCGACCGCGCCGCGCGGGCTGAACGATTGCAAGAGCGGCAAGCCGCCTACCCTACTGCCCCTCGCGCCGCCGCCGCTGCCCCTCCCCCCGGCGACGGTGATGCCGAAATAGACTTGTCCGTTGGTGTGTTCGCTGCCATTACGTTGGGATCTATGCCATCCCGAAATCATCATGCCACCTGACATCTGCGACTATGAAGACTCTCCCTGGCGCACCGCGTTCTGGCGCGGACGCGAGTATGAAGACCGCGCGGAACGCATCGCGCTCGCGCACATGCTGCCGCCGCGCGGCACGCGCCTCTGCGAAATCGGCGCGGGGTTTGGGCGGTTGGCAGATTTCTATCGCGGCTATGCGCGCGTGATCCTGCTCGACTATTCGCGCTCGATGCTGCGCGACGCGCGCGCACAACTCCTCTCACGCAACACGCAACACGCAACACGCAGCACGCAGCACGCAGCACGCTTTACTTTCGTCGCCGCCGATCTCTACAACTTGCCGCTTGCCGATTCCGCGCTCGATACCGCCGTCACGGTTCGCGTCCTGCACCACGTTGCCGACATTCCGCGCGCGTTCGCGGAGATCGCGCGCGTCGTGCGCCCGCAAGGCACGTACCTAGCGGAGTTCGCGAACAAGCGGCACGTCAAAGCGATTCTGCGTTACTGGCTTACTCGCCGGCCGCCCAACCCGTTTACGCTCGAGCCGTACGAATTCGTCAAACTGAATTTCGATTTTCACCCGCGCTACATCGCCAACGAATTGGGAAAGAACGAATTTGCCGTCCGTGATCGGCGCGCGGTCTCGACGTTCCGCATCGCTGTGCTCAAGCGTATTGTCCCCGCGCAGATTCTTGCCACCCTCGATGGTTTCATCCAACGTCCAACTTCTAACCTCCAACTTTCGCCATCCATTTTCCTCCGCGCGCAAGCGCAGAAACCCGGCGCGCCCGCGCTCAACGACGCGCTCTGGCGCTGTCCCGCGTGCGGCTCGACCGACATCGCGGAAGCGCGCGACGCGCTGACCTGCCGCGCGTGCGCACGCGCGTACGCGATTCTGGACGGGATCATAGATTTCAAGGGCGCGCGATAAGCCAGGACGCAAGNNGGGACGAAAACAGATTGCATCCCCACGCCATTTGTAGTATACTGTTGCCGCAGTTTAGTAGTGGATACAGCCCTCGCGGAGGTTCGGCAATGAAGGTCTCGTGCTTACAGGAAAATCTTGCCAAAGGTCTCTCGATCATCAGCCGCGCGGTCGCGTCGCGCTCGACGCTCCCCGTGCTCGGCAACGTTCTGATTGCCACCGATCAGGGTCGCCTGAAACTCGCCGCGACAAATCTCGAACTCGCGGTCACCTGCTGGATCGGCGCGAAGGTGGACGAGGATGGCGCGACGACCGTGCCGGCCCGCGTCCTCGGCGATTTCGTCAACTCGCTGCCGCCCGAGCGAATTGACATGGAGTTGAACGTGCGCACGCAGACGCTGCATCTCAAGTGCGCGCGCTACGACGCGAACATCAAAGGGATTGACGCATCCGAGTTTCCGATCATCCCAACCATCGGCGACGGCAAACGGATTTCGCTCGAACCCGAAACGCTGCGGGAGATGATCGAGCAAGTGACCTTTGCTGCCGCGACGGACGAATCGCGTCCGGTGCTGACGGGCGTCGCCGCGAAGTTTGAAAAGGACAAGGTGACGTTCGCGGCGGCGGATGGTTTTCGCTTGTCGGTGCGGAACGCCACCTTGACCGCGCCGGTGGATCAACCCGTGAGCGTGATCATTCCCGCCAAGGCGTTGCAAGAGGTCGGACGGGTGAGCGGCGATCAAGAGGAGGCAATCGAGATGGCGGTGACGGAAAACCGATCACAAGTCTTGTTCCGCCTGACCAACATCGAAATCGTTTCGCAATTGATTGACGGCGTGTTCCCCGATTTCACGCGCATCATTCCCGAGTCGCACGCGACGCGCACGGTGGTCAGCACCGCCGAGTTGCAGAACGCGGTCAAGGCATCGTCGGTCTTTGCGCGCGAGTCCATGAACACGATTCGACTCCAAGTCGCGCCGGCGAACGAACTGGGCGGCGGCAAAATGACCATCACCGCGACGAGCGCAGAGTCGGGCGACAACGTGGGCGATATTGACGCGACGGTGGACGGCGAGTCCGTCGAAATCGCATTCAACGCGCGTTACCTCGCCGACGTCCTGAATAATCTGCGCGCGCCCCAAATTGCGATCGAGACCTCGGGTTCGTCAAGCCCGGGTGTCTTCAAGGCGGTCGGTCGCGACGACTTTACGCACGTCATCATGCCGATGCACGTCGGCAAGTGATAGTGAATGGCTAATGGCATAGCGCGTATGGCAAATGGCTGATGGCTAATCTGGAAAATCAAGCGCAAGGGAAAACAGTAGGTCTCCCTTGCGCTTTTANNATCAGCGCTTTTTCCCGTGCAGCACCGCGAGCATCTCCTCCCCGTACTCGCGCGCCTTCCAGGGCCCCAATCCACTTGCCCCGATCAATCCTTCCAGCGTGCGCGGATTCTTGCGCGCCACCGCGTACAGCACATCGTTCGACACAATCACATCGGTCTCGACCCCGCGCTGGACGGCGCGCGCTTTGCGCCACTCTTTCAACTTGCCCAGCCGATTGCGCGCCGCGTAGTCGAGCAGCGCATCGTTGCGCGCGCGGGGATGTGGCGTGGTCGTTTGCGGCGATGCAATTCCGCGCGTGACGGCGCTAAGAATCAAAGTACTGTACCGTTGGGTCACATACTCAGACACGCCGCTCAAGTGCGCCAGCGCGCGCGGCGACGCGGGACGCGCGCTGGCGACGCGCAGCAGCGTCGCGTCGGAGATGACTTTGAACGGCGGACGATTTTCCTTGCGCGCTTGCGCGTCGCGCAAGCGAAACAACTCGCGCAGCACGCCGAGTTCAACCGGGTTGAGTTCGCGCGCGCCGTCCATGTTCCAGTATCCGTCGGGATCAAAGGTACGCGGCGTCGGCTCCACGCGCGTCAGGCGTTCGAATTCCTCGCGGGCTTCTTCCAGCCGGCCGGCTTGTTCCAGTTCGCCGACCTGTAGATCGCGCAGCGCGAGCAAATAGTGCGTGTCCTCGCGCGCATACGCGATTTGCGCGGGCGTCAGCGGACGGCGTCCCCAGTCGGCGCGCTGCATCTTTTTGTTGAGCGTCACGCCAAAACGTTCTTGCAGAATGTTGCCCAAGCCGACGTTCTTCCAACCGAGGATGCGCGCGGCGATCATCGTGTCAAAGATATTGGCGAAAGCAAATTGGTAATCGCGTTTCAAGCACAGGATGTCGTACTCCGCCGCGTGGAAAACCTTTTCGACGCGCGCGTCCGCGAACAGCGGCGCGAGGATGGCGAGCGCGCGGGTCAGCGCGAGCGGATCTACCACGGCGTCCGCTTCGTCCGTCGAGATCTGCAGCAAGCAGACTTTTTCAAAGTACGAAAAAAGACTGTCCGATTCGGTGTCCACCGCGACCTTTGCCTCAACAGCCAAGCGCGTGCGGAGTTGCTCCAACGCCGCGGGCGCAGCGATCCAAAGCGGCGGCTCTTTGATCTGATGATCGTCTACATAGTTTGGCATCTCTCATTCATCCCAACAGTTTCCTCGCGTCGAGCAGTTTGCCGGAGCAAAAGCGCCAAGGCGGATACAGCCAGCGCGGCGTCTATCACTTGATCAATGCGCCAGTTCCCGACGAACAGCGTTTCGTCGCCGCGCTGAAAGCCGAGCGCAAAGTGGGCTGCCGACGCAATCAGCAGGTACACCAGGAAAAGCGTGCCCGCCCGCGGCTGGCGTATCGCGATCCACAACAACCCAACCAACAAACTAACAAACAAACCAATCTCTGCGTGCTGCAACGGAAAGCGCGGCTCGATCAGTCCGTACAGGTCAGGCAGATCGAGCGCGAGGCGGCTGTCGCTCACGACGCCATAGTTCGCGCCTTGCGCCAGCGCGCCCGCCCAGCCGATGGCTTGTCCGACGCAAAGCCCGACCGCCGCCGCGTCCGCGAGTCTAGCCAGGCGCAGTCTCCGCGCGCGCGCGTACACGGCGAGCGCGATGAATCCAGCGATCACCGCGCCGCGCAGCGCCAGCCCGCCCAAGCCGACTTGCGCGATTTCTTCAGGGCGCGCGGCATAGTAATCCCAATGCGTCGCCACGTGATACGCGCGTGCGCCCAGCCAGCCTGCCGCGCCGACGACGAGCGCGCCGTCGAGAAACCGCGGGAGAGACGCTGCACGGCGCGAGCGCACGCGCAAGAAAAAATACGCCGCGCTCAAGCCGCCTACTACGCCCAGCATCACGAGCGCGGAGTACACCGAGAGTTCGAAAAAATACAGGTCAATGGTGGGGCGCACTCACGCTCTCAATCCCTCGATCACGCGCGCGTACCGATCAACCAGCATGGCCGCGGCGTCTGGCGACGCGGCTTCGGCGTAAATCGAAAAGACCGGTTCGTCGGCTTCGGGAACGAGCAAGATCCACTCGCGATCGCTCAGACGAATCTTCAGTCCATCCGTTTGCGCGCTGATACGATCTTTGTATTGCTGGTTGAGCATCCGCATCACCGCGCCTTTTTGTTCCCACGGGCACGGCACGCGCCGTTGCGCCATGTGATACGGCGGAAGGGTGGCGATCACCTCATCCAGCGTGGTCTTTTGGGTCGCGAGAAATTCCAGCATCTTGGCGACCGGAAACATTGCGTCAATCAAGCGATGAAACGCGGGGACGATGAATTCACCCGCGCCGCTCAGCACGAGAATGACGTTTGGCTCCGTTGCCGCGTCCATCAGTCCTTGCGCGTCGATCCGCGTGCGCTGAATCTGCGCGCCGTGCCGCGCGGCAATCGTATCGAACAACTCGGGCTGATTGATCAGCACCGCGAGCGTGCGCGGCTGGGCGTGGTCGGACGCGCGCAAAGCCAGTTCCGCGAATACCGCCGCCGTGGTGGTTCCCGGAAGTTTGGCGCCGTGGCGGTCCGCAAACCAGACGCGTTCGCCGCCGACATCCAAGCGCACGCCCAGGTCGGCTTTGACGGTCGCGGTGATCGCCGCGAGTTGGTCAATCCCGCGCTGAAACTCGTCCGACGGCACCGCCATTTTGGTTTCGTCCATGCGTTCGTTCAGCGCGACGACGGCGCAGCCCAGTTCATCCAAAATCGTCGGCAGCACGCGCGAGGCGGACGCGCTGGCGTAATCTACGACCAGATTGAAATGCGCCGCGCGAATCGCGTCCACATCCAGGGCTTTTAGAAAACCTTCGATGTACCGACGTTCGGGCAGCCCGGAGACTTCTTCGATCCGTCCCAGTTCGTTGAAAGCCACGCGGCGAAAGTCTTCGCGGAAAAAGGTGTTTTCGATGCTGCGCTCTTTCGCCTTGCTCAGATTGTTCCCATCCTTGTCAAAAAAGCGAATGTCCACGACGCGTTGATCGTACGGCGAAAGACGCACGTGGACGCCGCCCGCCGCGCCGCTGATGCCGGTGTAATAGCGCGCCACCGGAATGGGCACCGATTCCAGGTCTTGCACGGAGACGCCTGCCGACGGCAAGCCGCTGACCATCGCGCGCTTGATCATGCGCGAGCCGCGATGCAGGTCGCGATTGATCGTGACCACCGCGCCTTTGGGTAACGTTGCGCCGAACGCGCCGGACAAGCGCGCCGCAAATTCGGGCGTGAGGTCAACGTTGACCAAGCCGGTGACGCCATAGCGTCCGAATAGAGTGCGCCGCGCCTGCGCGCCCCAGATCAAACTCGATTTAACCGTGGCGCCGGCTTCCACTTCTTTGCCGGGCCAGATCTTGACGTTCGGATGGATCACCGCGTCTTCGCCGACAGTGCACGCGTCGCCCACCACCGCGCCTTCAAACACCACCGAGCGCGACTTGAGACTGCACTGCCGTCCGATGATCGCGCCGCGCAGTTCCGCGCCTTCGCCGATGTACGTGTTGCGCCAGATGATGCTGCGGTCAATGTGCGCGCGATTGTCCACGAGCGTGAACGGGCGCAGCGCCGTCGGGCCATGAATCACGACGCCGCCTTTGATTTGCACGCCCTCGCCGAGGTAGATGGGACCGTAGAGTTGCGCGTCCGGCGCGATCTGCACGTCGTCTTCTACGTAGATCCCGCCGCCGATGTGTCGTCCGGTTTCTCCCAAATTGACTTTGCCCGACAACAGATCGCCGGTCGCGCGCATATATTCGGCAATGCCGCCGACATCGCACCAATAGCCGTCGGCGATATAGCCGTACAGCGGCGCGCCGCGGCGCATCAACAAGGGGAACAAGTGCTTGCTGAAATCGAATTCGACGCCGGGCTCGATGTCCTCTAGCACTTCGGGCGAAACCACGTAGATGCCGGTGTTGACCGTGTCCGAAATCACTTCGCCCCAGGAAGGTTTTTCGAGAAAGCGTTCGATGCGTCCTTGTCCGTCAACGATGATGACGCCGTACTCGAGGGGGTTGGGAACGCGACACAACGTGATGGTCGCCGCCGCGCCGACGCGTTTGTGGAACTCGAAAAGCGCGGAGAGGTTGAAATCGGTCAGCGCATCGCCGCTGATGATGAGCAAGGGCTCGTCGCGCGCAAGATACCGCTCGGCGTATTTCACCGACCCGGCGGTGCCAAGCGGATGCGGCTCGACCGAATAGTTCATCGTCACGCCAAAGTTCGCGCCTTCGCGGAAATAATTCTGGATGTCGTCGGCGCGGTACTGCAAGGTCGCGACGATGTCGGTAAAGTTGTGGCGCTTCAAAAGTTCGACGATGTGTCCCATCACGTAGCGATTGGCGATGGGCACCATCGGTTTGGGGCGATTGATGGTCAGTGGACGCAGGCGCGATCCCTCACCGCCCGCCATGACGATGGCTTGCATGTTGACCTCGAACGAGTTAGTCAGATAGTCGCCTAGTCAAATGGTCAGATAGTTTGCGCGNNATCGCCCAGGCAATCAAGCCCCAGGAACCGCCGGCGAGCACGACGACGAGCAAGAGCGAGCGCAGGTTGAGGGGAGTGCCCTCGGGGTTGCGCACCATGCCGAACACGGATAACGCGATCGCAATCAGCGCGGCGATCACGCCGACGAGCACCGGTCCACGCAGCACGCCGCGCACGCGCGCCCACCACGTCGTCGGGTGTAGGCTAGGTTGATTCTTTTCTTTTGTCACGACTGATTCCTTCCATCAGTAACCAGTAACCAGTAACCGGTCGTCTGAACACAGAGTCCATCCTAAAACTCGATAACGCGCAAAGAACTGGATACTTTGGTACCATGCTGACTACAACACTCCCGCCGAGGATATGCCCATGAGCCAGAAACAAGTCAAACAACACCGTCGGCAAGTTCGCCGCCAACTTAAGACCACTTGGCGTGTTCCTGATCATCTGTGGTCTGAGGTCCAAACCTTCAGCGGGCGGACTAGACCCGCGTCACATACGACCCATCGCGCGTGTCCACGCGCACCGTGTCGCCGACGTTGACGAAGAATGGCACCGTGACAACCACACCGGTTTCGAGCGTCGCCGGCTTGCCGCCGCCGCTCGCGGTATCGCCCTTGTAACCGGGCGCGGTCTCGGTCACCTGCAAATCTACCGTCGTGGGCAATTCGACTTCAATCGGCTGACCTTCGTAGGTCAGCAATTCAGCCACAATGTTCTCTTTGAGAAAACTTACGGCTTCGCCGAGCATTTCTTTCGAGATCACCGGCTGATCGTACGTCTCCGTGTCCATAAAGGTATAATGTTCGCCGTCGTTGTAGAGGTACTGCACGGTGTGGTGATCGAGCCGCACATCCTGCACGCGCCCGCCGGATTGAAAGTTCTTTTCGATGGTCGCGCCGGTCTTGACGTTGCGTAGTTTCGTTTTGATGACCGCGTTGCCGCGTCCTTGCTTGACGTGTTGGTATTCCAAGACCTTGTACAGGTTGCCGTCATCGTCAATAAACGTGGTGCCCTTGCGCAAATCCTGAACGCCGATCATAAAAAACCATCTCCTTGTTGATTCATTTGGGGCGGGATTATACTCCAAACGTGCCAAATCTGCCAAATGAGCCAAACGCGCCAAACATCCTTCGGCACATTTGGCACCCCTGGCTCATTTGTCTTGCTCAATCCACTTGACCGCGAATCCCGGCAACTCCTTCAACGGTCCCTGATATTTCGACACCGGCGGCAGCGATTCGATGAACATCCGTCCATAGTTTTTTGTCAGCACGCGCTTGTCCAGCACCACGACGATGCCGCGATCGTTCTTGCTGCGGATCAAGCGCCCGAATCCTTGCCGAAAACGCAGGACCGCTTCCGGCACCGCGTACTGCGCGAACGCATCGTCGAACGTCTCGCTGCGCGCGGCAAAGATCGGATCGCTCGGCACAGAAAAGGGCAAGCGCGCGATGACGAGACACGACAGCGCTTCGCCGACGACGTCCACGCCTTCCCAGAACGATTTCGTGCCAAGCAGTACGGTGCGCTCCTGGGTCTTGAAGGTCTCCAGAACCTGGCGACGCGAGCCGTCGAGATTCTGCGCGATGACGACGATGTCGTCTTCTTCGAGCGGGCGCGTGATCGCGCGGTACGTCGCCTGCAATTGCGAATGGGAGGTGAACAGGACCAACGACCGGCCCTGGGTCGCGCGCACCAAGTCCACCAGCGTTGCCTCGACGAATTTTTGATAGCCGGGTTGCCCGGGTTCCGGCATATCGGTCGGCACGTACACCAGCGCCGCGTTCGCGAAATCGAACGGCGAGCCGACCGCCAGTTCGTCCGCCCAATCGCCGAGCCCCAACCGCGATTTGATGTGGCTGAAATTCTTGTCCACGCACAACGTCGCCGAGGTCAGCACGACTGCATCCTTGCCGGCGAACAATTGCTTTTGCAGCAGGTCGCCGACGTAGAGCGGCGCGGCGTGCAGCGAAATGTCGCCCTTGTTCTTGTTCACATTCGTCCAGTAAATCCCGTTCGCCTGCGGCTTGGCGACGATCGCTTCCATCTGCGCGCGCGTCTCGCTCACACGGCGCATGGCAGACGCAATCTCGGTTTCCAACTCCGGCTGGCTCGGGCCCGCGTACTCGTCGAGTTCGGTCCACACGTTGTAGATCTTTTCCATGCCGTCGCGCACGCGGGCGAGCATCGCGCCGAAATCGTCCCACGCGATTTCGATGTCACTCCACGCCGGCGCGGCGCGCCGCGCCGGCGTCAGGCGCATCTGCCGATCATAATTGTTGTCCGCTTCGCCCGGCAGTTGCGCCTGCTGCTCCAGGAACTTTTCGAGCGCGCGAAAGAAATCGGACACGCCGCGCCGCGCGCGCTCGACGTCTTGCGCGACGTCGTCGAAAATGTTTTGCGTCTCGCGCTTTACGTTCGGCGGCGCGTCGGAGTGGCGCAGACTGCCCGCCAGATTGCCGATCAAACCGCCGCGCTCGTTCGCGAGTCCGCGCAGCAGCGTCTCCAAACTCGCACTCGACGCCTCGAACGACAGCGCGTCGGTCGCGCGCGCTTCGAGGTGATGCGCTTCGTCCACGATCAGATATTTGTACTCCGGCAGGACGCGGTTTTCCATCGCCATGTCGGTAAGCAAGAGCGCGTGATTGACGATGATGACGTGCGCGCTCTCCGCCTTCTCACGCGCGCGATAAAAGAAACATTTGCCCTGCTGTTGCAGCGCGCAGCGGTCCGCCGAACAATGGTCCGGATCGCTGGCAAGCCGCGCCCACACCGCGTTCTCCGCCGGTCCCATCAAGATCAATTCCGCGCTATCGCCCGTCGTCGTCGAGGGGAGCCACGCGAGCACTTTGGCGAGGACGCGCGCTTCTTCCGGCGAGAGTTTTTCGCTGCGCCGCAGCGCGTCGAGCCGATTGCGGCACAGGTAGTTGGCGCGCCCTTTCAACAGCGCGGCTTTGAACTCAAAGGGCAAGACCTTGCGCAGGTCGGGAAGGTCTTTGAGGTAGAGTTGGTCTTGCAGGTTGATCGTGTTCGTGGAGATGACGACGCGCTGATTGTTTTGCGCCGCCCAGTAAATCGCCGGGATGAGGTACGCCAACGACTTGCCGGTGCCGGTGCTGGCTTCGACTAGCAAGGTCGCATTGTCGTTGAACGCGTTTGCCACCGCGCGCAGCATTTCGATCTGTTGCGGACGATGTTCGTAGCCGTCGAAATGTTGCGCCAGCAAGCCGTCCGCTTCCAGCAAGTGCGCGAGCGCATCCACGTCGAGCGGGTCTTTCGTCGCCTTGGGCTTGAGCGGGCGTTCGGCGCGATCGCGCGAAAAAAGCAAGCCGAGGGTTTCGTCCGCGGTCGCGCCTTTGGCGGCGAGTTGCGCGCCGATCGAGCCGGGCGCGAACGCCGTCCGCGCGCGCTCGCGCACCAGGTCTTGAAACGCGTATTTCAAACCCCAGTTCGATTTGTCGCCGAGGCGCGCGATCTCCTGAATGATCTTGGGGTCGAGTTGCCCCGCGCGCGCCAGGAGCGCGTTGAACAAAGCGTGCACCGCGCGCGCGTCTTCGACCGCGCGATGCCGGGTAGGGAATTCGATGCCGAGCGCGTCCATCAGTTTGCCGAGCGAATAGCGCGACGCGTATGGCATCAGGATGCACGCGAGTTCGAACGTGTCGAGCGCGCCGGCGGAAAAGGTCAAGCCGGCGCGCTGAAGAAAGCCGACGTCGAATTGGATGTTGTGTCCGACGATCGGATTTTCGCCGATAAAGCGCATGAGCGGCGGCAGCACGGCGTTCAGCGCGGGCGCGTGTTCGAGTTCGCGCGGCGTGATGCCGGTCAGGCGTTCGATTTTGTGCGGGAGCGGGCGATTGGGATTGACCAGCGACGACCACTCGCCGATCACCGCGTCGCCGCGAAATTTCACCGCGCCGATTTCGACGATGGCATCGCGGTCCGATTGCAGTCCGGTGGTTTCGAGGTCGAGCGCGACATAGATACGGGGCATGGAGGGCTTTCTAGATGTTAGAAGTTGGACGTTGGACGTTGGCGCGCAGATTCCGACTCTTAACTTCCAACTTCCAGGATTCTACCACGATTGCGCGGAAATGCAAACAAAAAGACCGCAAGGTTGGCGTTGCCAGCCCTGCGGTCCAGAAGCAATCGAACGCGGCAGAGGTTTACCCGCCTGCCGCGGCGCCGGCGAGACCCAGCGCGCCCAAGAGCACGAGCGTGATCGCGCCGCCGATGGAAACGACGATGATAAAGTTGACGATCGCGGCGATGATCGCGGTGACGATCGCTTTGCCGGTCGAGAACTCGGCGGCTTCACGGACGCCGATCAGGTAGCCGATGAGTTTCAGGATGCCGACGACGAGCCCGATCAGTCCAATAACGCAAGCCAGCGCGGTGCCGGCGAGCGCCAGGATGTTCAAGACGCCTATGACGCTGAATACTTCGACAAAGCCGGTCACGCGCAGCATCTCGCTCGTGTCCGTTTTGCCGCCCAGCGCATTGGCGACGAATTGGAGGACCCAGGCGGCGATGACCCACCCGATTAACGCAAGAATCACACCCAAGATCGCGCCGACAACCGCGCCGACGATGCTGACGCTGGTGCCGCCGGTCTTGGCGTCGAAACTAACCAGCCCGCCAAAAAAGCCGGAGATCAACGTGGCAATCACGAGGACGGTCGCGGCTTGCCCGGTTGCGGTCTTGTCGTCCGCGATTTCGCGGTACTTGGCAGCATTCAGAGTGATAACGCCCATGATTCGGTCTAGCATTGTACGTGCTCCTTTCTCCATCGAAATGATTTTTACATACAACGATACGTGTCGCGAACGCTACTCTGCCGGGCTTGAGGTAGAGCGCCGGAATGAGGTCTTGCCAATCAGGCGCACCTGCTAGTTCTTGTCCTCCCTCTCCATCACCCCCTTGCCAGTTCTCTCGAGGCGGAATTGCCGCTATTCTACCACGATTCAACGCAAAAGAAAAGACCCGTCCGATTTTGTAAACACCGAACAGGTCTCCAATCCATCCTTGCGAAGGTTCGGCAGTGATTTCTGGATGAAAGGTGTTTTCCGGCGCCAAGAACCATTGCCTTCAGAGCCATTTTGCAACCTTCGCAAGGTTGAGCGGGTTTCACTGTGGCACGGCAACCAGTTTCGCGGTACCCTTGACGGTCACCGTAACCCCATCTGTGACCTGCAATCGTCCGGCAATGTCCGGCGCATCGAAACCGAAATCTTTCATCAGCAAGAACGTCGTCCCGCTGCCGACGAGGGTATCGCCGTTCGTCAGTGTTGCTTTGGCGTCGAACGTCACGGGCTTGGTGGTTTCGCGGATCGTCAGATTGCCGATAACCTTGAACGCGGTTTCTCGTTCTGCCTTCAGTTCCGGCGGCAACCCTTCGATGCGGGTGGAACTGAATTCCGCGAACGGATACTTGTTCGATTCGAGCCAGGCGCGTTGAATCGCTTGATCGCGGATGGGGTTGTCGCTCTTCAACGTTCGCAAGTCAACCTTGAATTGACTGGAACGCAAGAGCAGTTTGCCGCCGCGCAACTCGGCCGTAAATTGCCCCTCGACTACTTGCGTCGTGCCAACAGTGGTCTGCGGTGCGGGTCGCCCAAAGAACTGTTCCCGGACCGCGTAACCGGCTTGCGATTCCTCTGGCACGACCTTGAACGTGTACACCATCCCGTCGGCTTGCGGATCAACTTTCAGCGCGCCGGCGGGAGTCGGGCTTGAAGTAGCCGGCGCATTGATTGACGCGGGCTCGGGGTTTGGGCGCGCGGCAGCCGGCGGCGCGGGTGTGGGCGCCGGCGCGCACGCGCTAAGCACTCCCCACGCGAGCGCGACGACTGTCACGCGGAGCGCGAGATGAGACATATTTCTCCTCCGTCAGAGTCTCTGGCGCACCATGACCAGAACGATTCGATCAAGTCTACGGATAAAGCGGCAGGATGGATTTACGGTTTACTTTGCGCGCGCTGCCTTTTCCGCTTCCTCGATCGCTTTGCGGATTTGCTCGTTCAACGCGCGTACCCCTTTGGCAATGCCGCGCAAGATGTCCTCGGTTGCGCCGCTCTCCTTGACCGACTGGGCGGTTTGCTTCACCTGCTCGCCCGCCTTTTTGAGCGGCTCGTGCTCCTGCGCGCTTTTCGCCGCGCGCTGGATTTCCGTTTCGAGGTCGCTGACCGCCTGCATGATCTGTTGCTGCACCTCTTTGGTCTTGGGATGCTCGCGCGCGACGACAAACGCCTTTTTGATTTGCTCGCTCAGTTCGCGCAGTTCTTGCGCCAGATCAACTTCCTGTGGTGGTTGTGCGCTCATGGTGCCTCCTTTTCAGACAACCGATTTCAAATGACAGACATCAGACAAAATCTGTTGTCTGTCAGCTGTGGTCTGTTGTCTACCACGCCTTGCCCAACTTGGCTTTCTCTTCGTCCGCGATCTTCTCGTCCAGTTTCTTGAACAGCGCTTTCGGCTCGCGCAGCGCTTGCCCGGGCGGCAACTGCGCTGGCGCCCACTTTTGCGTGTGCTTGCCCGGCTGATAGACCGCCGCGGTGTGACTGCGAGTTGATTCCTGGAACGTCTCGATTTTGATCTCGCCGAGCAAGTCGCCGTCATAGCCCAGTTGCCGGTGCAGATCGTTCGACGAGAACGGCAGGAACGGATAGAACAGCGTCTTCAAGTTGTCAATCACGCGCAGCGCGACGTAGAGCGACGTTGCCGCCCGCGCGCGCGCCGCCTTGATCGTCTTCCAGGGTTCGGCGATTTGCAGGTACACGTTTGCCGCGCGCGCGATATCAATCGCGATGCCGATGGCTTCCTTAAAGCGCACGCGCGCCAACGCGTCGCCCACACTGGCGAACGCGGCTTCCGCTTGGGCGATGAGCGCGCGGTCGGCGTCGGTCAACTCGCCCGGCGTCGGGACACAGCCGAAATGCCGGTACGTGAAGGTGAGGACGCGATTCGCCAGGTTGCCCCAGTTCGCGATGAGATCGTCGTTGTTGCGGCGCACGAATTCCTTCCAGGTAAAGTCAGTGTCCGCGAATTCCGGCATATTCGCGGAGAGCAGGTACCGCAGCGGATCGGGATCGTACGCTTTCAGGTAATCGTTGATCCACACCGCCCAGTGTTCGCTCTTGCTGAACTTGCGTCCTTCGAGATTGAGGAACTCGTTCGCCGGCACGTCGTACGGCAGCGCTAGGTTTTCGTCGTAGCCGAGCAGGATGGCGGGCCAGATGATCGTGTGAAAGGGAATGTTGTCCTTGCCGACGAAATAATAGCCGCGCACGTCATCCGCTTTCGCCCACCATTCCTTCCACTTGTCCGGCGTCCCGCGATTCCGCGCCCACTCGACCGACGCGGAGTAGTAGCCGATCACCGCTTCGAACCAGACGTAGATGCGCTTGGAAGCGTAGCCGGGAAGCGGGAGTGGAATGCCCCAGTCCATATCGCGCGTGATCGCGCGCCCGCGCAAGCCGTTCTGCAACCAGTTGCGCACGAACGCCAGCACGTTCGATTTCCAGTACGTCTTGTCTGCGAGGTACGCGAGCAGGCGTTGCTCGAACTTTGGCAAATCGAGGTAGAAATGTTCCGTCGCGCGTACGACGAGACGATGCGGCGGATCGCCCGGCTTGGCAAGTCTGCAGCGCGGGTTGATCAGTTGCGTCGCGTCGAGCACGTTGCCGCAGTTGTCGCACTGATCGCCGCGCGCGCGTGCAAAGTGGCAGAGCGGACATTCGCCGTTGATGTAGCGGTCGGGCAGAAAACGCGCATCGGTCTCGCAGTAGATTTGTTTTTCGGTTGCCTGGTAGAGATAGTTTCTTTCCAACAGCCGTTTGAAGATGTCCTGCGCGATCGCCCAATGGTTTTCGGTGTCGGTGTGCGTAAAGAGGTCAAACGAGATGCCAAGTTTCTGCCAGCCCTCGAGGAAGAGCGCGTGGGACTCTTCAAACACTTGGCGCGGCGTCTTGCCTTCTTCGTCCGCGGAGACAGTCACGGGCGTGCCGTGGGAATCGGAGCCGGACACCATCAGCACATCGTTGCCGATCAAGCGATGATAGCGGGCGAAAATATCGGCGGTGAGGTACGCGCCGGCGATGTGACCTAAATGCAGGGGACCGTTAGCGTAGGGCCACGCGACGGCGACGAGAATTTTCTTGTTCATGGCAGTCTCCAAAGGCGGAAGGATGAGGGATGAAGGATGAAAGTAGAAAAGATTTTTCATCCCTCATCCTTCCGCCTTCATCCTTCAAAATAAAAACGCCGCTGATCTTGGGCAAACCCGTGTTCACCCCCATCGCGGCGTGGCGCACCGTGCGCGCGCGGAACCCGCGCGCCCACCGTTACGGTGCGCCGCTGGGCATGACCATCGCGCGGATGAATTCGATGTGCGTGAACATTCTCAACTCCACTGGGGCTATTCTACCACAGGTTCGGTGAGTTGCCAAGATCACGTCTTAGGTATCGCCAGTTCCATAAGATATTGACAAACCGAACGGGGTGGTGTAAAATGGGGCAAGCCAGATGGAGGAGGAAGACATGCAGGGTTATTATCGTCTGATTCTGTCAGCCGTGATCCCGTTGGCGTTGGTCCTGGGCTTGTGGGGCTTGACCGCGTCCGGTGTCTCCGCCGATGCGCCGGTCACCTACGTCGTGGGCTGGGGCGATACGCTCGTTTCGATTGCGACGCGCTATGGCTCGTCGGTGAACGCGCTGATGCAGGCGAACGGTATCCGCAATCCGGATTTCATTTACGTCGGTCAACAACTGCTGGTCCCCGGCGGTGCGGTGCCAGGCCCCGCGCCTGCCCCGGCGACGTACGTCGTGCAATCGGGTGACACGCTCTTTTCGATTGCGACGCGCAATGGCACGACCGTCGGCGCGCTGATGCGGGCGAACGGTCTGTACAACTATTGGATTTACGTCGGCCAAACGCTGCGTATTCCGGGCGCGCTGCCCCAGCCGCCCGCGCCGCAGCCGCCCATCCCGCAACCTGTGCCACAGCCATTGCCCCAGGGCGTTTATCACGTCGTCCGCCCGGGCGAGTATCTCTCGCTGATTGCGGCGCGCTATGGCTCGTCGGTGTACGCGATTCAGATCGCGAACAAAATATCGAACCCATCCTTTATCTGGTCCGGGCAACGCTTGTTCATTCCGGGCGGAGTGGCGCCGCTCAATCCACTGCCGCCGCCAGCGCCGATCTACCCGGTGTACCCAACGGTGATCCCGTACTTTCCGCCGCTGGCGCCGCCAGCGCCGGTCGTGGTTTTTCCGAGTCCGACGCCCCCTCCGCACGCGACCGGGTGGGAAGCCGTGCTGATTACCAATACGGTCGGGACTGGACCCTGTTCGCTCGCGGCGATTGTCGTTGGCAAGACCGATTGGCCTGTCGTGGTCGCGACGCCGGACGGCAGTTGGATCAGCGATCCCAAGCTGACCGGCACCAAGCCAGAGCGCGGTCCGTACGTCGTCGAATTTGCGCACGCGTGCACCGGCGTATGGCGCGTGATTCCCGTGGGGCTGAACGTCTACGCCGATGTGCGTTTGAATGGCGGTCACGCCGAAGTCGAATTCCATCCCCGCGCCAATTAGCGGCGCGCTCTCAGCAGAAACCACGCGCCCCGGCAATCGCCGGGGCGCGTGGTTTTGTACTCGCCACAGGGGACACAGGGAACACAGAGAAAACGCATGAAGAATTCTCTGTGTCCTCTGTGGCTATTTACGCGATCGATTGCAAAAACTCGCGCACGACTTGGTTGAACGCGTCCGGCTGTTCGGAATTCGCGAGGTGCGCCGCGCCTGCCAGCGTCGCCAGCCGCGCGCCGCGAATTGCCGCGCGCATTTGCTCGGCGTCTTGCGGCGTCGTCAGCGTATCTTCCGCGCCGACGACGATCAAGGTCGGCGCCGCAATTTCCGCGAGCGTCGGCGTCGAATCCGGGCGATCGCGCATTGCCATCAGCGCGGCGATCACGCCCGCGACGGGCTGGCGCGCCATCAGCGCGCGCGCCGTGTCCGCAATCGCCGGGCGCGCGGCAAGCGTTTGAAGCGTCAGCATCTTGGGCAGCATCTGTTCCGCGAGAGCGGCGACGCCCTGGTTGCGTGCGCGCGCCGCGTTGTCGTCGCGCCCTTGCCGCGCTGCCGGCGAATCCGGCGTCGCGCGAGTGTCCACGAGGATGAGCGCGCGCACGCGCTGCGCGTGCCGGCGGTAGAACGCGAACGCGACATAGCCGCCCATGGACAACCCGCCGATCACCGCGCGCTGGATCCCCAACGCGTCGAGCAAGCCGCGCAAGTCGTCGGCGTACGTATCCATCGTCACCGCGCCGCCTGGCAGCGCCGATTCGCCGCAGCCGCGCAAGTCGGGCGCGATAACGCGCGCCACGTCGGCGAGCGCGCGCGTTTGCGCTGCCCACAGCGTGCGGTCGAGCGGAAAGCCGTGAATGAGCAGCAAGGGCATTCGAGCGCCGCCGGTATCTTCGTACGCCATTTCCAAGCCGCGTACTTTAACCTTCATCGTATCCTTCTCCGTATTTCTTCATCAACCCGGCGCGCGACATCCAGAGTTCACCGCGCGCCATCTCCGCGAAATGTTTCCCGCGCAGACTCGTCGGGTTGAACGTCCACATCAGCCACCACGAGTAAAGGTTCGCCCAAAACGCGTACGTCCAAAATCGCCAACCCGGCGCAACGCTCGACACGAAATCGAATCCCAGTCGCTCGACAAGGCGGCGCAATTCCGCGAACTGGCTCAACTCGACAAAGCCGAATTCGCCGCGCAGCGCGCGGATCGAATCCCATCGCGGCTCGCGTTCGAGATACGCGGCAAGTGCGCGCAGCGATTGCCGCGCGCGCCGCGCAAACTCAATGCCCCATGCCAGCGTCACGCCGTCGCGGGGCGGAAGCGGCAAGCGTTCGTTCCACAAGTGCAGGATCAACAGCGCGTCGCCGCGCGCGACGCGCGTGCCATCGCCGAGCGTCAGGTCGCGGTTGCACGCCGCGGGGCTGAGCCGCAGGATGCACGCGGGATCGGCGTCGTAAATAAAGACGCGGTAGTGGCGGCGGAGCATGAAATCAATCGCGCGAACGCCGGCGCGACCGAGCGCGGAGACTGTGTTCACTTGCCCAACGCGATGAGCAGGATGCCGACGAAGACGAGCGCGGTGCCAAGCCACTGGAACGCGGTGAACGGAATGTGGAAAAAGACGTACGCGCTGAATACTTGCGCGGAGACGAATGCCAAGCCGATGCCAATCGCGTTGGCGAACTCGAGCGACGAAAAGCGCACCAGTCCCGCGAACGACAACTGCGTGCCCAAGCCAAAGACACTGCCGACCACTTGCCAGAAGACAAAGCGCTGCGGCGTCGAACTGTTTCCCGACAACGCAAAGCCGGTGGTCGCGCCGACGTTGAGAACCTGGTTCAAGAAAATCAAGCCGAGCGTGGGGAAAGAGTCCATGGGTTTTCCTCTCCGACCATCAGCCGTTGGTCGTGATTATATGCCGCTCGCGCGGGTTTTGCAACAGCCGTGGTTGCCCGCAGGCGAGCCGCCTGCGCTACCTGCGTACAATCACCACCAGTGGTTTAAGAATTCTTAACACAATCTTTCCATCGTCTTCACATTCTGTAAAAGCGGACTTGACACAAAGCGGATAGACTTTGGGAAAAGAAGCAGCAGCCCAGCCGCGCTGGGCGGATTAGCCACCGAGATCACAGAGGACACAGATAAACCCTTGCTTTCTTCTCTGTGTTCCCTGTGCGATGGCACATCAATAATTCGCCGCCAAGCGGCGATTCAAAGATGTGCCATCGTGGCAGAGAAGAACTGTGACATTGCCAACCTACCGCAAAGGAGGAAAAGAAAATGTTCAAGCATAAACCGCTGTTCGTCGTCTTGGCGTTGCTGGGTGTAGCCGCGTTCGCGGGCGCGTGCTCGAGTGCAACTCCCCCGCCGCAGCCGACTGGCATTGCCAAGCCGACCGCTGCGCCCAAATCTGGCGCTATGACGATCAACGGCGCTGGCGCGACGTTCCCATTCCCGCTCTACTCGCGCTGGTTCTACGAATACGCGTTTGTGGATTCGTCTGTCAAGTTCAACTACCAGTCCATCGGCTCGGGCGGCGGCATCGCGCAGATCACCGCCAAGACCGTTGATTTTGGCGCGAGCGATGCGATCCTGACGGCGGAGCAGTACCAAAAAGCGCCCGGCGTCCAAATGTTTCCGACGGTCGCCGGCGCGATCGTTCCGATCTACAATGTCAAAGGCGATGACGGCAAAGCGCTCGCCGACGCGATCAAATTTCCGTACACCGCGCTGGCGGACATTTACCTGGGCAAGATCAAAAAGTGGAACGACCCGGTTCTCGCGCAAGCGAATCCCAACTTGAAATTGCCGGCAAAAGACATCATCGTCGTCGCGCGGTCGGATGGATCGGGCACGACGTTCGCCTTTACCGATTACCTGTCGCAGGTGAGTCCAGAGTGGAAGGATAAAGTTGGCAACGCGACGTCGGTCAAATGGCGCACCGGCTTGGGCGGCAAGGGCAATGAGGGCGTCGCGGGGACCGTCGCGCAAAACGACGGCGCGATCGGCTACGTCGAGTTCGCCTATGCCAAGCAGAACAAACTGGCGTACGGATCGGCGCAGAACAAAGCCGGCGCGTACGTGAGCGCCTCCACCGATGCGGTGCAAGCCGCCATGGTTGACTTTGGGTCGAACATGGGCGACCGGCTCGCGCTCTCGATTGCGAACGCGCCCGGCAAAAACTCTTGGCCCATCGCCTCGTACACCTACCTCTTGCTCTACATGGACCAGACCGATTGCGCGAAAGCGAAAAAGGTAGTAAATTTCGTCCAGTGGGCATTGAGCGATCAGGGCGCCAAATTCGCCAAAGAACTGGATTATGTGCCGCTGCCGAACGAGGTCCAGAAACAGGTGNNGTCGCCCAGCCGCGCTGGGCGATTTTGCGGCAGCATCCTTCGGCTATCGCTCAGGATGGCTGCCTGCCTACCTTTTTGTAAGAACCGAAATTATGAAGCAAACACCACGACCACTCTGGATGAACACCCTCACGCGCCGTCTGCAACACGGCGACGTGATCTTTCGCGCGTTGATCGCGGTCGGCGCAATCCTGATTCTCGTCGCGTTCCTGGCGATCGGATTCGAGTTGTGGCAGAATTCGCCGCTGCCGCGTGAGCGCTTCGGCTTGCGTTTTCTCACCAGCGCCGAATGGAACCCGGTGACGCGGCAATTCGGCGCGCTGCCCTTTCTCTTTGGCACGCTGCTCACTTCATTCATCGCGCTGCTTCTTGCCGTGCCGGTCAGTCTCGGCATCGCGATCTTTCTGGCGGAACTCGCGCCTGCATGGCTGCGCCAACCGCTCGGATTCGTCGTTGAACTGCTCGCCGCGGTGCCCAGCGTGGTCTACGGCTTGTGGGGCTTGTACGTTTTTGTTCCGACGCTCGTCAAACCCTTCGGGCAACTGCTCAACGCGACACTCGGCTTTGTGCCGCTGTTCGAAGGACCGGTGTTCGGGCCCAGTCGGCTTGCCGCGGCGCTCGTGCTGACGATCATGATTCTGCCGACCATCAGTGCGGTCAGCCGCGACGTGTTGCGCGCGATTCCGCCGGCGCAGCGCGAAGCCGCGCTCGCGCTCGGCGCGACGCGGTGGGAAATGATTTCCCAGGTGCTGCTCCCCTACGGCGCGTCGGGGATCCTCGGCGCGGTGATTCTCGGCTTGGGGCGCGCGCTCGGCGAGACGATCGCGGTGACGATGGTGATTGGCAACAACCTCGATCTCACCGCGTCGCTGTTGCATCCCGGTTACACCATGGCGAGTCTCATCGCCAACGAATTCAGCGAAGCCACCTACGATTTGTACGTCCAGTCACTCATTCAAATCGGATTCGTGTTATTCGCGCTGACGCTGCTGCTCAATTTGATCGCGCGCTTGCTCGTGTGGCGCGTCGCGCGCCGCGCGCCGGCGGAGGCGCGCGCATGACGACGCGTTTGCCCGCGCGGGCGCGCAACTACCGCCGGCGCAAATTCACCAACACGATCATGCTTGGGCTGTGCGGGCTGGCGACCCTGGTCGCGATCCTTCCGCTCGCCTGGATTTTGTTTTACGTGGTTCAGGAAGGCGGACGCTTTTTGAGCGTGGATTTCTTTACGCAACTGCCGACGCCGGTGGGCGTGCCGGGCGGCGGCGTGTTGAACGCGCTCGTCGGCTCGGCGATCGTGGTCGGGCTTGCGAGTCTCAGCGCGATCCCGGTCGGCGTCCTTGCCGCGCTCTACACCGCCGAACATCCGAACACGCCGCTCGGCGTCGCCGTTCGTTTCGGGACCGACGTGCTGTCGGGGATTCCTTCGATTGTGATGGGCATTTTTGCGTACACGGTCGTCGTCGTGCCGCAAAAACAATTCTCCGCGCTCGCCGGCGGACTCGCGCTCGCGATCATTATGACGCCGATTGTTTTGCGCACGACCGAGGAGATGCTCAAGTTGGTGCCGCGCAGTTTGCGCGAAGGCTCGCTCGCGCTCGGCGCGTCCGAATGGAAGACGACCTGGCAGGTGCTGCTGCCGGCGGCGCTCAACGGTGTGGTCACCGGCATCATGCTCGGCGTCGCGCGCGTCGCCGGCGAAGCCGCGCCCATGATCTTTACCGCGTTCGGCAATCCGTTTCTCAGCACAGATGTCAACCAGCCGATTGCCACGCTGTCGCACGCGATTTTCGTCTACGCGATTTCGCCGTACGCAGACTGGCACGCCAAAGCGTGGACGACCGCGCTCGTGCTTATCGCGTTGGTGCTGGGCTTGAACATCGCCGCGCGCGCGTTTACCGCGTGGCAATTGCGGCGCATGGGGAT
>DHFK01000043.1:0-165 GCA_002400365.1 Anaerolineales bacterium UBA4826
ACGAACGCAGAACACACGCACCACGTCGCGCCCAGATAAACGTCAATCCACTTGCTGGTGCAAGTCCAGCCGAGGTAACGACCAAGCCGCCTCGTAGCAACCTTCCTGTCAAGGAGTGATCCAAACACAGAAGCGAAGTCATTGCGACCCAGCAGTCCGTAACAT
>DHFK01000043.1:212-11254 GCA_002400365.1 Anaerolineales bacterium UBA4826
TTGAGGGACTGGGGAGACCTCGCCGAGTCGTTGAGTGACACTCACGTAACCGACCCTGTCAACTACCACCGCCAAAGGCGGTGGCTTGAAACTATGCGCCTAGAAGGCGCGTTCTCTGGGTGGTTCTCAACGCGCACTGATTCCATCTTTCATGGGATTAACGAATCGCGGTGTCTCTGCCATGATCTACGGGATGCTCACAGACCAACCATCCATCGGTGAATCAGAACGCGAGAACCGCCAACTTCACAAGCCTCTATCCGTTCCCTGTCGTGGCTACGTCCACGCGACAATGACTACACCGGTAGAACCATTTTCTCGTACCACTACCAGAGGTAGTGGTTTCAAACTACGATGAAGGGTCACTGCGAAGGGACTGACAAATTAAAAGCCCATGCTTGAATTGAGCGCGGGCGTTTGCCGATTTTGCCGCGAGCGCCAAAATGGAAATTCCGCACTTGCGATTCAGTACCAATCGAGAAAACAAGCGCAGCGATAGAACGCGGTTAGGTTACTTGCAACTTGCGGCGTTCCTCTGAGCGCAATTCGCGCCGCAGCAATTTGCCCACTTTGGACTTGGGCAACATGTCGCGGAACTCGATATAGTGGGGCACTTCGTACCCCGCAAGGCGTTGACGGCACCACGCGACAAGATCAAAAGCCGTCATACCCTTGACATCCTCTTTCAAGACCACGAATGCTTTGATGCGCTCGCCCACCTGCTCATCTGGAATGCCGACGACGCACGCGGCGATCACGGCGGGGTGTTCCTGCAATACCGATTCCACGCGCGCCGCCGCGACGCGATAGCCCTTGTGCTTGATCGTATCCACCGAACGGTCTTGAAAATACAGCCACCCGTCGTCAATCCGAACGATGTCCCCGGTACGATACCACACGCGCCCGTCGCGTTTCACAAAACAGCGCGCCGTTTCTGCCGGCTTGTTCCAGTACGCCAACACCATGTGATCCGACGACACGAGCAACTCGCCGGCTTGATCGCTTGGCACGGCATCGAGCGAATCGGGATGCGCGAGCATTACGCGCTGGAACGGGACGATTTTTCCCGCCGTGCCTTCGGGGACAGGTTCGCCAACCGGCGTGAGCGCGACGCCGCCGCACGTTTCGGTTGCGCCATAACCGTTGTAGATCGGTTTGCGGAATTTTTGTTCCCAACGCCGCGCGACCTCGACCGGCAACACATCGCCGCCGGAAAAACAGTACTGGAGCGAACTCAAATCGTACTGGTCAATTCGGTCGTGTTCCAAAATCATCCGGTACATCGCGGGCACGGCAAAGAACGAAGTGGCCCGATAGCGTTGGACGTGATCGAACGTTGCGTCGAGATTGACGCGCGGCAAGAGAATCACGCAATCGCCGTGCATCAAGCCGCCCAAGCCCACGGCTTGACCCAGGATGTGGTAGAGCGGCGCGCCCTGAATGATCACATCCGCGCCGATCGGCACGAGTTTTTCGCGCGCCTGGCGTTGCGCGCGCATCGATTCGAGAAA
Source organism: Anaerolineales bacterium UBA4826 (assembly GCA_002400365.1). Taxonomy (GTDB): domain Bacteria; phylum Chloroflexota; class Anaerolineae; order UBA4142; family UBA4142; genus UBA4142. The sequence continues at coordinate 1,724 of DHFK01000043.1, forward strand.
GAGCGTGTGCGAAATCGGCACGCCTTTGGGATGTCCCGTCGTGCCGCCGGTGTAGAGAATTTCGGCGGTCGCCATATCTTGCGCCGGTTCGCAACGTTCGCACGATTGTTTTGTTTTCAGCAACTGTCCAAAGGCCAGCGTCGTGCCGCTCAAGCGCACCTCGCCTTCGGGCACGCGGTTCAACGCGCGACCCAGCCATTGCTGCCACAGCGGCAGCAACTCGACCAACGTCGTGACGACGACGCGCCGGATGTTCGTCTCCGCCAATGTGCGCTCGACATAGCCAAAGTTGGTGTCGAGACAGAAAATCGTTTCTGCGCCGCAATCGTTCGCAATGTATTTCAAATCGCTCGGCGCATAGAATGGCGTGATGGGAACTGCGACCGCGCCGATGCGTTGCAACGCGAGCCACGCAATGATCCACTGCGGAATATTCGGCAAAAAGAGAATCGCCTTGTCGTTCGGCGCAATGCCCAGTTGGCGCAACGCTCCCGCCGCGCGCTCGACCAGTTCGGTCAATTCCGCAAAGGTGTATTCGTTGCCGAGATAGACCAAGCAGCGTTTGTTGGCTTGATGCTGGGCGGCGTCTTGAAAAGAAGGATAGATCGAATTCAACGATAACTCCGTGTCCTCAGCCCCGCTCGATTTCAGCCATAGAGCGCACAGAGAACACAGAGAGTTTCCTCTGTGACCGCTATGTCCTCTGGGGCTTGTCTGGGCAGTCACTTTGCTTGTTGGTTGCTCACATTCCAAAGTACGCCGACTTGACTTCGGGATTGTCCATCAATTCCATGCCCGTCCCGCTCGTGATGAGCGTGCCATTCTCCATCACATAGCCGCGATCAATCACCGGAAAGATGGGGCGCGCGTACTGTTCGGTCACCAAGATCGCAATGCCTTGCTGACGAATATCTTTCATCGCGCGCACGATTTCGCCTTGCATCGCCGGACTTAGACCCAGCAACGGCTCGTCGAGCAACAACAAGCGCGGGTGCGCGACGAGCGTCATTCCGATTGCCAGCATTTGTTGTTCGCCGCCGCTGAGCAAACCCGCGCGCCGATGGCGCAAGCGCACGAGATGCGGAAACAAATCGTACACCTGATTGATACGCGCGCGCGTCTCGGCGCGAGTGCGCGTATAACCGCTGATCCTGAGGTTCTCATCCACGGTGCTGTCGCGGAAAACCGGATGCCGTTCGCGGCACAAGACGATGCCCTGCGCCACACGATGACTCGGCGGCACGTTCAGGATATCCGCGCCCTCAAAGTTGACCTGTCCCGTCACCGTGATGCGCTCGCCGCCCTTGCGTTCTTCTTTGATTTTCAAATCGAGCGTCAAGCCGGCGACGGTATTCATCAGCGTCGTCTTGCCCGCGCTGTTCGAACCGAACAAGCCGACGATTTCGCCAGCGTTGACATCGAGACTCATACTGTTTAACGCGAGCGCGTTCTCGTAAAATATGCTCAGATTTCTGACCTTCAGCATCACGCATCCTCGCTTCCCAGGTACGCTTTGCGGACCTGCTCGTCCGCGATCACCTCTTCGGGTTTGCCCTCGGCGATCTTTTCGCCAAAGTTCAGCACGATGGCGCGGTTGGCGATGCGGAACAATTCGCGCAAACGATGTTCGACCATGATGATCGTCGTACCTTGCTCGCGGATTTTTTCGATCAACGGCAGAACGCTTGCCACTTCGGACATGCTCATCCCCGAAAACAACTCGTCGAGGATGAGCAGTTCGGGTTCGAGCGCGAGACAGCGCGCCAGTTCGAGCCGTTTCAAATAGCCGTGCGGCAAACTGCTCGCCACTTTGTACGGCACCTGGGAATCGCGCTCAAAGCCGACCTCTTCGAGCAAGTGCATCGCCACTTCGTCGCGGTTGCCCGATTTGCCGCCCACGCGCTTGCCCACGCGCGGCGAAAAGAGCGGGATGATCAAATTCTTGAACGCCGGCAGATTGTAGAACGGGCGCACCATTTGAAAACTGCGCGCGATGCCCAACTCGACGCGCGCATACGCGGGAAGGTTAGTAATCTCGCGTCCGCGAAAAGTTACGCGCCCCGCCGTCGGCTTGACAAAACCGGTGATGAGATTGACGAGCGTCGTCTTGCCCGAGCCGTTCGGACCGATAATGCCCAGCGCTTCGCCGGGTTGCAGATCGAAACTGATGCGGTACACTGCGCCGATACCGCCGAAACGTTTGGTGAGATGATCAACTTGCAAGATTGGATTCGCCACAAGAATTCTCGGGTATCCTACTCTTCCACCGCGACCGGCCGCTCGAACTGATGATACTTGCGTTGGGCGTAACGAAAAATTCCTTCAGGCCGTCCGACGACAAAGACGACGAGCGCGATGCAGTAGATTACGACGCGCAACGTGCCATACGCCCGCAGGACTTCGGAAATCGGCACGAGCAAGAATGCGCCGAGCAACGCGCCGGCAAATACGCCAATGCCGCCGACGACGGTTGACGTGAGCGGCAACACGGAATAGTCAGCGGCAAAGGACGACATGCCGACGAACTGGTTGTAATGCGTCATAAACGCGCCGGCAAATGTGGCAGGCAAGCCGGCGATGAACACGGCTTGGGCTTTGTACCAATAAATGTTGATGCCTGCCGCGATCACCGACCGGTCGTTATCGCGGATGCCTTTAAAGACCAAGCCATAGTCGCTGTCAATCAAGCGGCGGAACCCAAAGAACGTGGCGAACAGCACGGCGATGATCACGTACAGCGAAATCGTAATATCGGGGAGAGGCGTCAGCCCGCTCATGCCGTCCGTGCCACCCAGGATTTTGGTCGCTTCGATGATGCGCTCGAAAAGTTGCGGCAGGGACAAGGTGATGAGCGCAAAGTAAATTCCGCGCAGACGCAAAACCGGGTAGAGCAACGTCGCGCACAGCAACGCGCCGGCAACTGTGGCAATCGGAATCGTGATGAACGGCGGCCATTTTAAAGTCGAACTGAGATAGCCGGTGATGTACCCGCCGATGCCAAAGAACATCGCTTGCCCCAGCGACACAAGCCCGACCGACGCCATCAAATCCCAGGAGAGCGCGAGCAACGCAATCGTGCACGCCATCAGCATGACGCGCAACCAATACGCATCCACCAAGCCGCGCAGGAGCGGAAACGCCAGCACCCCGCCGATGAGCAACATGCGCGGCGCGAGCAGATACGCCAACTCGCGCCACGATGCCAGCGCGTAAATATCGGCCGAGCGCGCTTTGATACCGCGATCCAAACGTTCCTTACGAAATGTTATCGTCATCTTAGACGCGCTCCTCGATTTCCTTGAATCGTCCCAGCAAGCCCGACGGGCGCACCGCGAGAACGGTCACGATGGCGGCGAGATAAACGACGAGCATCCATTGCGGACCAAGAAAATTCGCGGTGAGCACCTGGGCGTAGCCGAGAATCAAGCCGGCGATGACGAGTCCGACCGTGCTTTCTAAACCGCCCAATACCGACACTGCAATCGCCAGCAACAAGACCTCATACCCCACGTTGATCGAAATGATGCCGAGCGGCAAAATCACGACGGCGGCAACTGCCGTGAGCGCAGAGCCGATGGCAACACTGAGCATCGCCGCCCAATCGGATTCGATGCCGAGCGTGAGCGCGGTATGCTCGTCTTGCGCGATGCCGCGCAACCCCAAGCCGATCTTGGTATGATGCGTGAACCACCACAGCGCGACGGCAAGAAACAGCCCCACGCCGATGACGATGAGGCGTTGATAATCAATCACCGTCCCCAGGATTTCGAGGCGCCCTTTGAAAAACGAGGGGAGGTTGAATTCGTAGGTCACAAAGCCCGCCCAGCGAAACGTTTCCAGAATCGCCACGCCGACCGCAAAGGTCGCAATGACCTCCGAAAGTTCAATGCCGCGCACGCGCACGAGCAACACCTGGTAGATGATCGCGCCAAGGATGCCGGTGAGAATGATGGCGAGGAGGATCGCGACGGCGTAGGGCAAGCCCAGGATCCGCAGGAAAATCCACGCCGCGAATCCCGCAAAGAGATACAAACCGCCGACGGCAAAATTGGCGACGCGGCTCAAGCCGAACGTCAGACTAAACCCCAGCGCCGTGAGAATGAGGATGACACTGTTGACAAGTCCATTGACCAGAATACTGGCAAACATTGATTCACCCTTGATGTGTCCGCAAAAGGCATGAAAAGGCAAAAGACGGCTTGAAAAGGCAGAGAAGGCGAAGAGGGCAGAGAGGACTGACGACTTGCGCGCGCCTTCGACGCCTTCTGTGTCTTCTGCGCCCTCTCGCGCCTTCTCACGCCTTCTACTCTTACTTGAATGTGGGCAATTGAATCTTGGATTCAGCCGCGACCGCTGGGAACACGGGCACGCGGTTGCCATTGCGCCACTGGAACGCCGCGCCGACGGATGCCTCTTTCGGATCGAGACCGTAGACCGCTTGGTGGTCTTTGCCAAACTTGACGCGACCGACCACGCCGTTGTAATCCGTCGCTTCGAGCGCGGTTACGACAGCATCTGCGTCCAACGACCCAGCTTTTTCAATCGCGGCGGCGAAAATGTACACGCTGTCGTACGCGGGTCCAGGACCGTGACCACTCATCTTGGCACGCGCTTCTTCGCCGTATTTCTTGGCAAAGTTATCGTTGAACGTCACCGACGCGGGGATGCCTTTGACCGGCAGGGGACCGATTTCAAAGATGAAATTCACCATGCCGTCCACATCGCCTTCAAAAGTCTTCCACGCTGTGGCGGGCGCGACCGGGCTGATAAATCCGGCGAGCACGGCGGGCAACTGGGTCGCGCGCGCTTGCTTGAGCAGGATGCCGGATTGCGGCATGTCGAAAATCGGCACAAAGACCTGGGCCTTGCCGTCCTTGGCTTTGTTCAGCGAGGACGAGAACTCGGTTGCGCCGGTGGGATAGGCATCACTGCCGACCACTTCCCAGCCATTGCTCTTGAACCACGCTTCGACGCCGCCCGCCGTGCCCTTTGCCCAGGCGACATCCTGATACGCCAGGTACGCTTTCTTGAATCCGAATTCCGTACCGAGGAATTTCATCGTCTCGTTCAGGTACATCACGAGATACGACGAGTTGAGTCCGTTGCGAAAGACGTACTTGTACTTGGCATAGTCCTCGGTCACTTTTTGTTGCAACGTCGGCGACATGCCGATGGAGGTCATGTACGGAATCTTGTACTTGGCGATCAGATCCATGGACGCTGGCAGAACCTCGGAGCGGAACGCGCCGACGACGATGGCGTGCGGTTTTTGTTCGAGGATCAATTTTTCGACGGCGGCGAGCGCGTCGTTGACCGGAATGCCGGCTTCGGCTTCGCGCGTATCAATCGAAACGATCTTGAGCGGACGTTTCTTACCGCCGACACTCACGCCGCCTTTGGCGTTGATTTCGTCCACCGCCATCTGCGCGGCTTTGAGCGAGTCGCCGCCTTCAATCGTGCCGAGCGCGGTTGGCACACCCAGGATGATCGGCTCAGCCGCGACCGAACTAGCGGAGGCGGAACTGGACGCGGGCGCAGAACTCGAACTGGGCGCGGCGGCAGGCGCAGTACAAGCGACGGCAATTAGGGCGACCGCCAACAGAACAAACCACAACGAGCGATTCATCTTCTCCTCCTTGAAATGATTGATCGTGCTTGGATTCATCCATCAACTTTCCGCTGCAACGGCATCACCTCCTCCGTGTTGCATGGTCTGTCCAAAGAAAATCCAAGTGAACTATAGCCAAGCGTCGAGATGCCGGAAAAGCGGGGAGAGGACAAGCCGGTAGACAGGGTACAGAGGAAAACCCGAATCGCAAGCGGAACGGGAAACAGATTGTGTCACAGGCGGGTCGCACGGCATAGTGCTGCTCCTTCATCGCCTACATACCTCGCGCGCCGGGGTGACGCGCAATGCCCCATCGTCATTCTCATATTAGCACATCTTGACGCAAAAAACAAAAAATGAGAAATGTGTTACCGTGTCTGCGAGTTTTCGTGAATGGTCGTTAGGACACTCCTGGGTTTGCAGGGCAGACGCCCGCTACTCTCCAGGACATTGTCCGGCTGTTAGCCAAAGTTGAAAAGTGAACTCACTCAAACTTCAAAAGTGAACTCGAATACCAGCCAGGGGCAGCATGACGGCATGAACCATCTTCTGACTCCACCAGATGCGAACCTCCATCACCTGCTTGGCTGGATTGGGAGCCAGGTAGATTTCAACCGCTGCGACCACTGGCACTGGAATAGATTGTTCCATGGGTTACTCCTTCCGCCAACCCGAGCTTTGCTGAGGGGTTCGCTTTTCGCAAGTTCATCCACTTACTTCACCACGCTCCACAACGAATGGAGCGCCTCGGCGGCTTGGTCTAGCGTCGCAAGCCACACGACCTTGTCGTTCACCGCGTAGAAAAAGTGTTGTTGGCTTTGACCTACTGCGCTGAACAGAGTTCGCCCGCCAATGTCGAGCGCGTTCAAATCCTGAAACATTGTATTGTCAGGTCCGATTTTCTGTGCCATCTGCGCGACCATGTCCATTGCCGCTTTGTCGTCTTTCGCTTGACCGACCCAGAGGAGCGCTTCGTCCTGACCATAGTGCGCCATGTAACCGCCAACCAGGTCGAAACCCTTGCCGTGCAGTCGCGCGAATTCGGCGAGCGCCTCCGTGCCTGTCATCGTCTTGGTGAGCGCGAGCGAACCGACTTGAGCGGGAATACCCTCTGGATTGAGCGTGGACGGCGCAATCGTAATGTGCGCGCTCGGCGTGATTGGCGGAACGGGCGTAGCGTTTACCGCAACGGTCGGACGCGGATTGACCCAGGTTGTCCACGCAAGATACACGCCAAGGAACAGGACTGTGCCAAGCAGAATTGCCAAAATGAAATTTTTCGACATCCATATCCTTTCGGCGGCGCCGCGAGCGCCCTCACAGCCAGCGCGACGATCTCCGCCTGGCGAAATTTCCCAAAACAGGGATTACCTTCGCGCACGGACAAGGTGCCGTGCCAACCAACGTGAAAAAGCCCGATTGAGAAAATGATCGGACAAGTCCGAACTGGATCATGGCAAGTCCCAACGGAAGACGCGTTCGGGAACTCGAGCCAACCCTTTGATCACAAGTTCAAGGTACTTGGGCTTGCTCGTCAACGCCGCGAATTTGAGCACGCCCGCGCGATGGTGTCCGCCGGGTTCACTGCCTTCCCACGCGGTCGGTTTGTATTCCTTGCCCGCGTCGTCGCGCAGGACTGCAATTTGGGTCATGTCGTCGCTCAAGTCCACCGAGTGCGTATTCATCGCGAGATCAAACGCCATCGGTTCGCCGATGTTTAGCGCAGTGGGCGTGACCTCCACATCCACACTGCCGCCCGAATTGCTTTTCGTCGCAAAAGGCGAAGACGCTTTGCCGGCGGACGTGGACGTATTCGCCGCGCGGGTTAGTGTCGGTGTCGGGGCTTGCGTCGGCGCCGCGGCGCTATTGCACGCCGCCAAGACAAGCGCAAGTCCCGCTCCGAACAACATCAGTTTCGTATTCATCGTATTGCCCTTTCAATCAAATGTTAGCCATGACGCGCAAGATGAATGTGACTTGCGCTTGTTGCGCGCCTTTGAACAAGGTCACATGAACTTGCCATTCTCCAACATCGGTCAACGCGGCGGTGGCTTGGAACGTTCCATCGTCCACGCGTTCTCCATCCATCTCATGCACACTGCGCTCTTGGAATGAGTACGCGTAATGCGCCTTGTCCACCGCCACCGCCTTGCCGCTTGGATCGGTGATATGCAAGATGAGCGGGATACTGCCCGTTTTCGGCGGATCGGGTTGGGTCTCCAAATGAACCCTGATCTCACCGAACGGATCAAGCCGCGCGGTTTGCGTGCGCGCAGGTCCACTCGCGAGTTGAATATAGAAGCTACCGAAGATGAAAACAGCCAAGAAAACAAGTCCGAGCAAACCGATCTTTCCAGTCATGGGTGTTAAGACGAAATTCGTCGCCTTGAACGGATGCTGGACATCCAACTGTAATTCATCCACCGGCAAGACGGCTTGATACGCAAATGTCATCTTTTTGTCCGGCGCGCTGCCCAGCGGATTGTAATAATATTCAAGATGGAAATCGGGCTCTGTAATTTGAAAGGTGATTATCGTCCAGCCCTCGTCCGTATCGGTTTCCTTCCACGTTTCGCTCGTATGGTTGCCGTTCGGTTTAATCGCGCATGCCGCACCGACGCCCGCGCCTTTTGGCACCAGGAAACTCAGGTCGCGGGCATTGATCTTATTGGCAATGCCAGAAAGCGTGCCTTGATACTGCACGAGTACGCCCCGGTTGATCGTACTCGGGCCACACGGAAACATCCATGCGCGTGATCCGCAACGGGTCTTCCGCACGAGCGGGAACTGCCCAGCCGAACAAGAGCAGAACCAGAGTAGCCAGAAATGCAATGCGTTTGAACATATCACCCTCCCGCAGGTCAAGTTCTCGTGCGCGCACTGGCATCATTCTATCTCGGCAATTGCGCTGCCATGTCCCTGCGCGCTGAACATGCGATTTCGCAGCGCACATTTGCGGTTTCTGGTCATCGCGCGCCAAACAGCACGCCAAACGCGCATAGCACGATGACGACAATGGCGACAATGAGCATCCAACCGTACGGACTGCTCATCGCTGCCGCGCCGCATTGCGCCGTTGCGCCCATCATTCCACTCGTCATTGCGCCGCCGGCGAAGAGGAAATCAATCACAAGAAACACGGCGATGAGCACAGCCACAAGGACGAGTAGCGTGGTCAGATCAATGCCAAACATTCGGTTGCTTGGTGCGATTTTACGCCCCGTAAATTTGACCCAGCGGTTTGCCGACGTACACTTTGCCATCTTTGATTGTAAGTTCGTAGGGCGGCAGGGGACGCGGCGGCGGTCCGCCGACTACCGCACCCGTCACCGGATTAAAGAGTCCTTCATGGCACGGCGAATGAATGACGCCTTTCTCTTTTTTCCAATCTACCACGCAACCCAGGTGGGTGCAGATGGCGGAGAAGGCTTTGATGCCGCCGGCTTTGGTATTGACGATGATGACGGGCTTGTCGTTCACCGGCACGACTTTACCCGCGCCAACCGGAAAATCCTCGACGGCGCCGACCGGGATGGGACCTTGGTAGCCCACACCTTGGCGCGACGGGGGCCAGAGATAACCGATGACGGGAACCAGAATGCCTGCCACCGTGCTGACGACCGAAAAACCAAGCAGCCATTGCAAGAAACCACGGCGCGAGATGTTCGGCGTCTGCCAATCGCTTTGCGTGTTCATCTTATGCTCCTTCAGTTCTTGCGCTAGTGCCGATGCGGCTGCTCGGCTGGCGCTTGCGCCTCTGACAGTTGCGCGGGCTCAAGCGCGTCAGTTCGTTGGGCGCGCGTGTGCTGTTGATGCGCGTCCGACGCGCCATGCCCCTGAACCATGCCCCGCAGCATAAAGATCATCATCAGCGGACACATCAATGCCAAGACGTACGGCACGAGGGGTTGCAACGCGCCGAG
>DHFK01000043.1:11272-49984 GCA_002400365.1 Anaerolineales bacterium UBA4826
ATGCGCGCGCGCTTTGCGCAGCGTGTCAAGTGTGATGACGACGCCAAGCGCATTGACGACAAGACCGAGCGCGATGAACGCGTACTTCCATTCGTTGAGAAAGGTGATTGCGCCTGACAGACTGCTTGCGCCGGTGAGCGCGACGAGCGGCGCAAGGTCAGTGAGATGATGCGCGCAGCACGCGATCATGCCGAGTGTGGATGTCGTCGTGCCCGCGCCTGTCGCTGCCGTTGCGCCCAACACTTTTGCCGCGCTCACCAGCACGCGGAGATACGCATACAACCCGATCTGCAAGCCGAATCCGAGTGCGACTGAACCAACCCAGAGCCAATCTTGCTGTGCCTGTTGCAGCGCATGCGCAAAATCCTGCAGCACGGTCAGAATCAAAACGTACAGCGCGAACATACCGCACGCAGCGAGAATGCCCGCGAGGATCGAGAGGATGGTCGCGTGCTTGAAACGCGCGCGCGGCGCGGTGGCTGTCAACGCTACGGTGAGCATGGAGACGCCTGAATTCTAAAAGATAACCCTTTGTCTGACCACCGTCCAACGCCTAGTTTCAAGTAAGCCAATAGACCTATGTTTCGACAAGCCAAATGGCGTATGCGGATTGCGCGCCTGGACAAAAACGGAGAGACGGTCGCGGGGGAATGACCGTCTCTCCCAAAAACGAGGGATTATTCAGTTATTCCGCAGGCGCGGACCCTGCCACTTGCCGGTGGGGATTGGCGACGAAGCCAAGTTTCCATGGCGTACCGAGCGCAGGCAACAAATAGCGATCCAACCCCCAATATCCTGCCGTCTTCCACGCGACGATGAGCAAGATTGAAAGCGTAAAGAACACCGGATTGACGCTCGTCGTGCCTGCCATCATAAAGTTCCAGTTCATTAAACCGCCGAAGAACGCCGCGATGCCGGTGAACGCGCCAAGCAACAACGCGATGCCGATCAGCAATTCGCCCGCGACGACAAGTTTGGCGAACCAGGTGTACGCTTGCGTGTCGAGCAAGAACTGGATGAACGCGCGATACCAGTCGAACGTGATCACGGGTTTGGGATCAACCTTCACCGCGTTGAGCCAGTAGCCTTTGAGTGCCTCGCCGGTATTCACCCACGCGGGATTGTTGAACTTGCTCCAACCCGACGTGATCCACGTGTACGCCATATACCATCGCAGAGTCATCCAGACCCACGCAAAACGGGTGTCTGAGAAGATGAACCGCGTGATTGGCGGATCCGTCATCTCGCCATTTTTGTAAGAAACGAGTCGTGCCATTTTGCTTCTCCTTCGAACTTGAAATTCTGCGTTCAGTTTATCACAAAGCCGATCCTCATTCCACCGTCATTTGACCAGTTCTGGACTGCGCCAAAACGCCTACGGGAATCTCAGTTCATATCCGCCAAAAGGCGTATGCGCGGACGCGCCAGATGGCGGATGGCGCGTCGTCGCAGTTTGACAGAGCGCTTCCCGCGCGCTATAATTCCAATAGTTGAACAATTATTCAAACATTGAGGTACGCGATGTCCAAAGCCAAAGACGTGTGCGCCATCCTTTGCGTGAACAAAGCGCAGGTCAAGCGCGCACAGAAACACATGCCCGATTCCGAAACGATCAAGCAGGTGACGGAGATTTTTGCGTCGCTGGCTGACCCCACCCGCGCGCGGATTGTCTTTGCCCTCTCGAAAGCCGAACTATGTGTCTGCGATGTGGCTGCTCTGCTGGGCATGACGATCTCGGCGGTCTCGCATCAACTGCGCGTGTTGCGCCATCTGGGTCTCGTCAAGTACCGCAAGCAAGGCCGGCTGGCGTATTATTCGCTCGACGACGAACACGCGTGCGCGCTGCTAACCCAGTCCCTTGAGCACGTCAGCCACGAACACGTTGCCCCTGCGCAGCATGTTCGTACCGTGCGCGCACGACCGGCGGCGATCGTCGCGTCAATGCCTTTGGAGACTGGAAGATAGCATAAATGGCACAGATTCAAACGATTCAGGTTCCCGTCAAGGGAATGGACTGCGCCGAGTGTACGGTCCACGTCCAACACGCCGTTTCCAAACTGAAAGGTGTCGAGTCGGTCAATGTTCTTCTCGCCTCCGAGCAAGCGGTCATTCGGCTCGACCCAACCCAAGTTAGTTTATCCGACATTCGGCAAGCCGTGGCGAGCGCGGGCGCATATACCGTTCCCGAAAATGTCACTGCGTCCGCGCCATCCGCGAACTTTAGCCGTCGCATCGTTGCATTACTAGCCATCGTCTTTGCGATCGTGCTGTCCATGGTCGTCCTGGGCGAATGGCTCGGCGTCTTCAGGCGGCTCGATGAACTGGCGCCCTTGCCCATCGGCGCGGCGATTGTGATCGTGGGAGGCTTGCCTGTTTTCCGCAACGTCCTGCGCGCCGCACTCCATCGGCAAATCATTTCACACACGTTGATGACGTTGGGCGTGCTTGCCGCGCTCCTCGTCGGCGAATGGGTGACGGCTGCGATTGTCGTCGTGTTTATGCGCGTCGGCGCATACGTCGAAAACTTTACAACCGCAAGCGCGCGCCGCGCCGTGAAAGAGTTAGCCGCGCTGTCGCCGCAAACCGCGCGGGTCGAGCGTGCGGGCAAAGAACATCAAGTGCCGATTGCGGAGGTCCGCGTGGGCGAAATCGTGGTTGTTCGGCCTGGGGAGAAAGTTCCTGTGGACGGCGAGGTGACGGACGGGCAAGCGACGATGGACCAGGCGACGCTCACCGGCGAGTCCATGCCCGTCGAAGTGGCGCGCGGGTCGCGCGTTTTCGCCGCGACGATTGCGCGGCTTGGCAGTGTGCGCGTGAAGACGACGCGTGTCGGAGCGGACACCACATTCGGCCGTGTGGTGAAGATGGTCGAAGAAGCGGAAGCGCATCGCGCCGACGTGCAACGCTTCGCGGACAAATTCAGCGCGTACTATCTGCCGATTGTGACGGGATTAGCCGCGCTCACCTTTCTGTTCAGCCGCAATCCATTAGCGACCGCCGCGGTCCTGGTCGTAGCATGTTCGTGCTCGGTTGCGCTCGCGACGCCCGTGGCGATGCTCGCCTCGATTGGGGCGAGCGCGCAACGCGGCTTGCTCATCAAAGGCGGCAAGTACCTCGAAACGTTGGCGCGCGCCGACGTGCTGCTGGTGGACAAGACCGGCACGCTCACCCTGGGTCAACCGCAGATCACGGATGTGATTTCACTCCACGGCGCGTCCGATTCTGAAATTCTTATGCTGGCGGCTTCGGCGGAACGCTACTCCGAGCACCCGCTCGCCGAAGCGGTGCGTGTCAGCGCGCGCACACACAACATGTCCCTCGTCGAACCGCAAAACTTTGAAGCGCTTCCTGGCAAGGGCATTCGCGCGCGCATCAATGGAGCCAACATCGCGCTGGGCAATCGTCAGTTGATTTCGTCCGCCGATTCGGCGCGCGTTGCGGAAGAACTTGAAGGGCAAGGTAAAACGCTGTTGTTCCTCGCGCGCGACGATGAACTCATCGCGATCCTCGCCGCGGCCGATACGCTGCGTCCCCAAGTGCCTGCCGCGCTTGTCCAAGCGCGCGCGCTGGGCATCCAGCGAATCGAACTACTCACCGGCGATAACGAACGCGCCGCCGCCGCGCTCGCCGAAAAACTCGGCGTCTCGTATCGCGCGAATCTATTGCCCGAAAACAAAATTCAGGTGGTCAAGGATTATCAAGCCCAAGGACATATCGTCGTGATGATTGGCGACGGCGTGAACGACGCGCCCGCACTCGCGCAAGCCGACGTCGGTGTCGCGATGGGCGCGGCGGGTGCCGACATTGCGATTCAAGCCGCGCACGTTGCGCTGATGCGTGAGGATTGGGCGCTCGTGCCCGAGGTTCTAAGGATCGCGCGGCGCACGATGCGCATCGTCAAGATGAATCTGGCGTTTGCGGCGGTCTACAATATCGCCGGATTAACGCTGGCTGCGTTTGGATTCTTGCCGCCCGTGCTTGCCGCCGCCGCGCAATCGCTACCCGACATTGGCATCCTCGGCAATTCCGCGCGGCTCTTGCGGCATGACTCGCGCCCAAATTGAGGACGCGCGCGCCACGGCGCATAAGAACCAGCAACAGGCGAGCATCGGATTGTCGTTTCGACCTCACCGGCTCCTCATTATGCTTTGGGATCACGCTTCAAGGAACTGGCTCGGCGCTTGCTCGAATTCATCTCGACAGCCACGCGCGCAAAAGTAGTACGTCGTCCCATTCAACTCGACCGCCGCCGCCGCCTTTTCGCGCTCGACGGTCATTCCGCAAACGGGGTCAGTTGCCATCGCGACCATTTCTTTGAATTGCCCATCCTCCAGCCACAGCACTCGGTCGGCAATGTCTTTGATGCGCTGATCGTGCGAGACGATGACCACACTGCGTCCTTGTTCTTTCGCGATCTTGCGCAGCAAGCGCATGATCTCGTGTCCGATCTTGGAATCGAGATTGGCGGTTGGTTCGTCGGCGAGGATGAGCGCGGGATCGTTGACGAGCGCGCGCGCAATCGCGACGCGCTGTTTTTCGCCGCCCGAGAGTTTCTCCGGCAGAAAATTCAAACGCCTGTCCAGCCCCAGTTCGCCGAGGAGCGCCGCCGCCTTTTTGCGCGCGTCCCGACTGCGCATGCCCGTGAGTTCGGCGACGATGGCGACGTTTTCTTGCGCGGTGAGCGCGGAAAGCAAATTGAAATCCTGAAACACAAAACCAAATTGCCGCAGTCGAATATCGGGCAAACGATTTTCGGCGAGCGCGCTGATGGTCGTGCCGTTCAACGCGATCGTTCCTTCGGTCGGTTTGAGCAACGCGCCGAGCATGGAGAGCAACGTCGTCTTGCCCGACCCCGACGGGCCCATAATCAAAACGATTTCGCCTAACCCAAGTTCCAACTTCCAATCTCCAATTTCTACTTTCCCCGAAACACCAACAAGTATCTGTTTTCATGGATGCAATTGCTCCCTGAGAGAATGCTCTCAGGATAACTGCATCCAAGCGCAATCACAACCAAGAAATTACCTCTTTGCCGTTTACAGGGACACTACCCTTTTGTGGGATTGCATCGGTAAAGAAAACACGCGGCAGGTGGCGTGCCTGTCGCGTGTTTGCTTGCGTGCGTCCGTTGGTTGTAGCGCAGTTCTACCCAGGTATCCGTTTGCCGTTGCGTTATTGCTTTTCGTACGGCTGACCGTCCGCCGCCGGCGGAATCGCGCGGCCCACAAAACCGGTCAGCACGAGAATCGTCAAAATGTACGGCAGCATCTGCGGAATTTGGGAGGGGATGTCGGGGCGAAAAATGCTCACCGTCGTGTTGATCGTGTTGCCCAAGCCAAAGATCAGCGCGCCGGCGAGCGCGCCGAACGGCGTCCAGTTGCCAAAGATCATCGCCGCCAAGCCGATAAAGCCAAGCCCGTTGGTCATCTGCGGATTGAACACGTCCACTGCTTCCAGCGTAAACCACGCGCCGCCGAAACCCGCGAGCAAGCCGCCGATCAAAACGTTAATGTAGCGCACGCGATACACGTTGACGCCGAGCGTATCCGCCGCGCGCGGGTTCTCGCCCACCGCGCGCGTGCGCAAGCCCCAGGGCGTGTAGAACAACACATAGTGAATCAACAGCGTGGCGACCAGCATGAAATAGACGATGGGTTTCTGCCCCTGAAACATGATCGCGCCCAGCAGCGGAATCTGCCCGAGGAGCGGAATGTCAAAGGGCGGAAAAGTTCCCGGACCCGGCGGGATATTTTGCGCGAGGTACTGGCGGTAAAAGTAGCCGGTCAAGCCGACGGCGAGAATGTTGATCACCGTGCCGCTGATGATCTGATCGGCTTTGAAACGAATCGAGACGACGGCGTGCAGCAACGCGAGCAATCCGCTCGAGACGACCGCGAGCCCCAACGCCAGCGCGCGGCTGATGTCGCCGGCGGTCGCAGCGTCCATACCGTTTTGCTTCATCCACGTGAACGCGTACACGTTCACGCCATAGCCCACCATCGAGCCCATCAACATCATACCTTCGATGCCAATGTTGATGACCGCCGCGCGTTCGCACATCAAGCCGCAGTACGCGGCGAGCGCAATCGGCGCGGCGTAGCGCACGCTTTGGTTCAGCGTGCCGATCACGCACTGGCTATCGCACTGCCCGCCGATGATCGCGTTGAACAGGAGAAAGACCGCGCCAGCGCCAACGGCGGCGAATACCGCCGTGAGCAGTTGGCGTGGACCGATTTTCAGCCTAAGGCGGCTTGCTTGCGGCACAGAAACTGTTGTGTTTGACATCTCCAGTCCTTTGCGAATGTTCAACGAACGTCAACGAATGTCCGACGCATAAACGCCTAGCCCTAAACTCATTCGCTTATTCGTTGGACATTCGTTGTCACCCCCAGCCCCGCGTCAACGGCGCTTCTTCTTCGATCTTGCGCGCCGCGCGCATCCGCAGGAGATAGCGCACCATCGAAGGCGCGGCGACGAACAAGAGCACGAGCCCCTGGATCAGCGAGATGACGTACTTGGACACGCCCGAATTCAATTCCATCAGATCGGCGCCGTTGCGCATCGCGCCGAACAGAAACGCGCCGCCGACAATGCCGATCGGATTGTTCTTGGCGAGCAGCGCCAGCGCGATGCTGTCGAACCCGTACCCGCTGGAAAAGAAAAGCGGCAGGCAGCGACAGATAGACACCCCCAGCACTTCGATGGTGCCGGCGATGCCCGCCAACGCGCCCGAAAGCGCCATCGTGATGAGGATGTTGCGCGAAATGTTGATGCCGGCGTAGCGCGCGGCGGAAGGATTCGCGCCGACCGTGCGCATCTCAAAGCCGAGCGTCGTCTTGTACATCAGCCACCAAACCGCCGCGGCGGCGGCGAGCGCGATCACGATGCCAATGTGCAGGCGATCGTACTGATCGCTAAAGGGCCACCAAACCTGCGTGAGCGCGGGAAGCCCGAAGAACGCGAGCGCGCCGACGGCGAGACCGGTCCCCCCAACGACGACGCGTCGCCGCGACAAAGTCAGGCGCGTAGCCATGTCGCCCCGCGCGACGAACCATCGCGCGAGCGCCAGCGCGAGCGCCGCGAAGAAGATCGCCACGGCAAGCGCATTCAGCCGATCGCTTAGACGTTGGGGAATTTGCCAGAGCGACCACAATTCCGCATTAGGCGAAACGCGCAGCGTTTGCACTGCGCTTGAGAGAGTGTCCCGCAGCGGCACGCTGACCAAGAATTCGGTCAAACGGAACGCGATGTAATTCATCATCATCGTCGTGATGACTTCGTGTGCCCCGGTCCGGGCTTTGAGGAAACCGGGAATCCCCGCCCAAAGCGCGCCGCCCAGCGCGCCCGCCAGCATGACGATCGGCAGATGGAGGATGGCGGGCAAGCCGGTGAACACGATGCCCGCCCAGACCGCGCTGATCGCGCCGATGTAGAATTGCCCTTCCGCGCCGATGTTGAACAAGCCGGCTTTGAAGCCGATCGCCAAGCCCAAGCCCAGGAAAATATAGGGCGTCGTCGCCACCAGCGTTTCGCTGAAACCGCGCGTCTTGATGAACGCGCCGCTGATCATGCCTTCGTACGCCGCCAGCACGGTTCCAAAATCGCCGCTGGTCGCCCAGATAATCAGCGCCCCGCCGACAAAAGCCAGGAGAATGGCGAGCAGGGGCATGCCGAGGGCGTCGAGCATGGCAAGCCGCGCGGCGCGCCCCGCGGTCTGCGGCGCGCGCTCTTCCACCAGACTAGACATGCGCGCCTCCTTTCACGCCCGCCATGAGCAAGCCCAGTTGTTCGCGCGTCGCGTCCGACGCGGCGAGCGTATCGAGGATGCGCCCTTTGTACATCACCGCGATCCGGTCGGACAGCGTCATGATTTCGTCCAACTCGGCGGAGACGAGCAACACCGCCGTGCGCCGATCGCGCGCTTCCACGATGCGGCGGTGGATGAATTCGATCGAGCCCACGTCCAGCCCGCGCGTCGGCTGATTCGCGATGAGCAATTTCACGGGGCGATCCAATTCGCGCGCGACGATGACCTTTTGTTGATTGCCGCCCGAGAGCGAGCCAGCCAGGGTGTCGGTACTGGGCGTGCGAATGTCGAACTCTTTGACGAGTTTTTGGGCTTCGTTTTCGATTGCGGCGGCGTTGATGACCAAGCCGCGCGCAAAGGGCGATTCGTAGTACGTGCACAGCACCAGATTATCGCGCACCGGAAACGTCAGCACCAACCCGTGCTTGTGCCGATCTTCCGGCACGTGACCGACGCCGAGTTCGGTAATTGCGCGCGGCGTGGCGTGCGTGATGTCCTGGCTGAGCAATTCCACTTTGCCGGCGACGACATGGCGCAGCCCGGTCAACGCTTCCACCAATTCGCGCTGCCCATTCCCCTGCACGCCGGCGATGCCGAGGATTTCGCCTTCGCGCACCTCGAACGACGCGTCGTGCACGGTCATCGCGTGACGGTCGTCTTGCGCTTGCAGATTGTCCACGCGGAGAATCACCGCGCCGGGATGCGCCGGCGCTTTATCAATCTGCAAGATCACTTTGCGCCCGACCATCATCTCCGCGAGCATTTCTGACGTGGCTTGCTTGGGCGTGGTCGTGCCGACCATTTTGCCGCCGCGCATCACGCTAATGCGGTCGGTCACCGCGAACATCTCGCGCAACTTGTGGGTGATGAAAATGATTGACTTGCCTTGCCGCACCAGACTTTGCATGATGACGAAGAGTTCGTCCGCTTCCTGCGGCGTCAAGACCGCGGTCGGCTCGTCGAGAATGAGGATTTCAGCGCGGCGATACAACGCCTTGACGATTTCCACGCGCTGCTGCGCGCCAACCGGCAGGTCTTTGATGTACGCGTCGGGATCCACATCCAAACCGTACTGGTGCGACAGTTCGCGGATGCGCGCCGCCGCGCCGCGCCGATCGAGCGCGGAGAGGCGGCCCAAGACTCTCGTCGCGGGCTGGAGCGATTCTTGACCCAGGATGATATTCTCGGTGACGGTGAGCGGCGGCACGAGCATGAAATGCTGGTGAACCATGCCAATGCCCTGGGCAATCGCGTCGTGCGGGCTAGTGATTTGCGTGGGCTGACCGCCGAGGAAAATCGTTCCTTCGTCGGGTTGGTAAAGCCCGTAAAGGATGTTCATCAGAGTGGTCTTGCCAGCCCCATTCTCGCCGAGGAGACCGTGAATCTCGCTTTGCCGCAAATCAAAATCCACGCGGTCATTGGCGAGCACGCCGGGAAAACGTTTGGTGATGCCTGTGGCTTGCAGAGTGGTCGTCGCTTCCCCGTGTGTCTGGCGAACGGAGGCGATCGGTGGCGAGGCTAACGCCATTGTTTCTCCTTGGTCTGCAAAACGGGTGCTGCACCAAGCCGGCGCAGCACCCTTCGTGAGCAATCTTGTCGTTTGTCCGATTGGATTACGGCTTGTAGCCGGTCTGGATCGAACCGCTCTTCAATCCATCCGATGCGGCTTTGATTTTGTCTTTCACTGCTTGCGGAATCTTGCTGTCCCAGTCGTGGAAAGGCGCAAGTCCCACGCCGCCATTCTGGAGATTCGCCGTAAAGACGCCGGCTTTGGACGAGCCGTCGGAAACGGACTTGAGGTAGTTGTAAACCGCGATGTCCACGTTCTTCGCCGCGCTGCTGATCAACGCATCCTTGACTTCGGGGTACGTGAGGTACTGATCCACATCCACGCCGATCGCCATCAAGCCCTTTTCCTTCGCCGCGAGCAAACCGCCGTTGCCGGTATTGCCGCCGACGCCGAACACGACGTCGCAGCCCTGCGAGATCATGGATTGACCGGTTTCTTTACCCTTGGCCGGATCGGTGAAGGAGGGGATGTAGACGTTCAACGCCTTGGCGTCGGATTTGATCCACTTGGCGCCGTTCTGGAATCCGACGACAAAGCGGACGACTGGAGGAATTTCCATGCCGGAAACGGTGCAGACGGTGCCCGTCTTGGTCATGCCGCCCGCGAGCACGCCGGCGAGGAAGCCGACCTGGTCTTCCTGGAACATCAGACTGGTCACGTTCGTCAGCCCGCCGTCCACGTAGCAGTCTTTCTTGGTGTCATCGCAGTAAGCGACGCCCTTGGTCGGAAAGTACGCGTTGTCAATGATCGCGAATTTGATGTTGGGGTACTGCTTGGCTTTGGCAGCGGTGGCGTCACCCATCAAAAAGCCCACGGTGATGATCACGTCGTACTTTTCCGTTGCGAACTGGTCAATGTTCTTTTCATAGTCGGTGGGCTGTTTCGATTCGATGAATTTGGTGTCAAAGCCAAATTCCTTCGCGGCTTTTTGAGTGCCTTCCCACGCCGACTGGTTGAACGATTTGTCATTGACGCCGCCGACATCGGTGACGAGACCCACTTTCTTCTTGGCGGCTGGGGCGGCGGTGGGGGCAGCGCAAGCGCCGAGTGCCAACGCAACCACGACCAACAGAGCCACGCAAACAAAGATTTTCGTGCGCATTCTTTCTCCTCCTTGAATTTTGCAAACTCTTCGCTGAGCCGATAAACGCTGTGGAGTTGTCGGTCACCTCCTTTCTTATTCCGTTCGCCATCGAACGACGTAGATCCAAGCCGGCTTAGAAAGGCGATTCTGCGGAACGCTCACGATACTTATTATATCTCGAAATTCGTTAGGGGGCAAGATTGATTTTGCTGNNGACGCTAACGCCACGCCACGACGACCTTTTTCTCCCGTCCGTCGCGGTCCACGTACATCACATAGCCCTGGTCGCGTCCGGCTTCAAATAGTCGTTTGGTGATCGCGACGTCGTCGCGGCAGTACGCGATCAGTTGCTCGATCTTCCCCTCGCGAAACCAGCGAATCGCCGTGAGACCATCGGCGGACTTGTGCGCCGCGGGGCCCAACGTCGCGCGGGCGAGCGCGTCCAGTCCGATGCGAAAGCCGAGTTTGTTGTAAATGTCGTCGAGCAGGTCCAGCGTGGGCAGTTCGCTCAAGCGCTCCGGCGTGTACGCCTTGAGCACCTGGTAATCGAAACTTAGCAGATTGAACCCGATGACGCGGTCCGCCGCTTTGAGCTCGGCGATCAACGCCGGCACGTCTTTCTCGGTGTAGACGTGATAGGCGTTGGTCGCGGTGGAGAATGTCACGGCGACGGATACGCGCAGCAACTTGAGATTCTCGCGCCCGCCGACTTCTTGGAACGAGCGCTGGGTTTCGAGATCGAAGAAGAGATTGCTCATTTCAGAATCCCCAACAGAATCGTCAGCGAGACGACGCTGCCCAGTGTCGAGGCGAATATGATCCCGGTGACGAGTTTCGGGCGCGCGTCAAATTCAACCGCGACAATCGAAGCCATAACGGCAGTTGGCATGGAGGCTTGGAGGATGCAGACCGCGCGCGTGATGCCCTCCAAGCCCAGGAGCGCCGCGAGCGGAAAAGCCAGCAGCGGGGTGATGACCAATTTGGCAAAGGTCGCCAGACTGATCAGCGCGCGATCATTCTCCAGAGTGACGCCCGCGAGTTCGATGCCGAGGATGGCGAGCATGATCGGTACCGCGCCGCTGCTAGCCAGGTCAACTGACTTCATCAGCGGCTCAGGCACGGCGATGCGCGCCAGGTTGAAAACCAAGCCCAGCCCTACGGCGTACACGAGCGGCAACTTGAAGACGTTGAGCAGCGCTTGACGCGCGCTCGCGTTGCCGCGCGCCGCGATAAAGATGCCGAGCGTTTGAGTCAGGATCGCGCTGGTCGTGAAATAGAACGCCGCGCGCGCCAAGCCCGCGTCGCCGTAAGCAAAAAAGATCAAGGGCAGACCATAATTGCCGGCGTTGACGAACAGAACGGCGAGCGCAAAGGCGCTGCCCGTCACGCGGTCGTACCGCCGCAGTTTGATCAGCAGCCAACTCACCAGCCCCATCAGCGCGGTAATGGCGATGGCGAACGCGCCGATCGCAACGTATTCGCGGCTGAGCGTGGCGCGATAGGTGGAAGCGAAAACCAGCGCGGGGGTGAATAGATACAACATCAGGCGCGAGATGGAACGCGCATCCACGTCAATCGTTTTGGCGAGGAGAAAACCGATCGCCGCGACCAGGACGATGGGTGAAATGATGTTGATCAGGATGGAAGGAAGCGCTGCCAGGTTCATTGATGGCTAGGCTTCTTCTGCGCGGTCTGCGTCATCCCCGGCTTCTGCGTCCGGGCGCTGGTCAGCGTCAAAGTCGAACAGCAAGAACTCGGAGCCGTCGGCGAACTCGAGTTCTTCCAACGCCTGGGTGGCGAGGACGCTCAGCGCCTCGTCGTCCGATGCGGCGACTTGGGTCAGCGCGGCTTTGGCCGCCTTCCCGCCGACTTGTCCCAGCGCGGTGGTCGCGGCGCTTTGCACTTCGCGGTCCGGATCGTCCAGCAATTCGATCAGGCGCGGCGTCGCTTCGCGATTTTCCAACTCGCCGGCGGCGCGGGCGGCTTCAAAACGCATCCGCCCGTCCGGCGATTCGAGTTCATCTTGCGCGGTCTTGCGCCAGTATGGATCCGCCGAGCGCCCCATCGCCGCGACCGCGCTCGCGCGCATCTCCGGCATGTCGTCTTCGTACGCGGCGGCGATCACCTCGCGCACGATGTCGTCGCCCCAGTACGCCAGCGCTTCGAGCGCGCGGCAGCGGACGACGAGATCTTCGTTCGCGCTGCGCGTCGTCGCGAGCAGCGCTTCGCTGATCAGCGCGGTCTGATTTTCCGGCAAGCGCCCGTACTCGCCGAGCAGCACGAACCGACCCAGCGCGTCGGCGGCGGCGGCGCGCACGCCCGGGTCCGGATCGCTCCGCAGGAATCCGATCAGCGGCTTGACGAGCGCGGCGTCTTCGTCCTCCCACAACCCTTCGATGCCGGCGGCGCGGATCGGCGCGTCGTCGTCGGCCAGGAAATAGCGATAGAGGAGATTGAAATCAAGTTTGAAATCCTGTTCGGCTAACTCGACCATCAGCCGCGCGGCGCGGCGACGGCGTTCGAGGGGCAGCGCAATCCAGGTTTGGGCAAAGGCGTTGAGTTCTTTCTTGCCGGCGCCCGACAGCGCGCTGAGCGCGGTCGCGGAGAGCGACGCGTTGGGGTCTTGGAGGCGCGCGAGCGCGGCGTGAAAGCCGGTCATGGTCTGTTTCTTGCGAGGCATCGTTCAAACTCCGCTTGCATTATACCACAAGATGCGCGCGGCGGCGCACGCTTATGCCCGACTGGCGAGAATCTCGGCGAGGTGCATTGCTTTGACCGGCGAATTGATTTTCTGTAACCCGCCGGCGATGTTCATCAAACAGCCCGGCTCGCCGACGACCACGACCTCCGCGCCGCTCGCCTGAATCGTGTTGACTTTGTCCTCCATCATCGCGCGCGAGACTTCGGGATAGACCATGCTAAAGATGCCGCCAAAGCCGCAGCACGTTTCCTCTGAAGACAGCGGAATCAGTTCGAGCCCCTTGACCGCGCGCAGCAGTCGCTTTGGTTCGTCGCGCAAACCCAGTCCGCGCAAGCCGTGGCAGGACGCGTGATAGGTGACCTTGCGCGGAAAAGACGCGCCGACGTCGGTCACTTGCAGCACGTTCACGAGGAACTGGCTGAACTCGCAAGTGCGCGCGGCGGTCGCCTGGGCGAGCGCGTGTTCGCGCGTCCCGGCGGGGAATAGTTCCACGTAACGATGCCGCACAAAATCTACGCACGAGCCAGAGGGCGCGACGATATAGCCATCGGTCGCGCCGAACGCTTTCAACCACTGGCGCGCGAGTCCGCGCGTCTGGCTCTGAAAGCCGCTGTTGTAAAACGGCTGGCCGCAGCAGGTTTGTCCCTCCGGCATGGCGCACTGCACGCCGAGGCGTTCCAGCACCTCGACCATGTCTTTGAGCGCCGGCGAGAAAAAGTTTTCGCCGAGGCACGTGAGAAAGAGTTGCGCTTGCATGGATACCTCGTGGTTGTGAATCTGTTTATCTCGTCTGGCTAGTCATCCCGCGGCGCTTGGCGAAGCGCTTTGACTACGCTCCGGCGCCGCTTACGGTCCAACCGTCGTTGCTCCGTCGCGCGCGCGGGCTTGGTCTGGCGGCGCGTTTTCGGCTTGACCGCCGCTTGCCGAATCAGCGCGATCAGGCGCGCGCGCGCATCCGCGCGGTTCCGCTCTTGCGTGCGGAAGCGCTGCGCCTCGATGATTAGCATCCCCTCCGCGTTCACACGCCGACCCGCCAATCGGATCAGCCGCGCGCGCACCTCCTCCGGGAGCGAGGGGGAATGGCGCGCGTCAAAACGCAGTTGCACTGCGGTTGCGACCTTGTTGACGTTCTGCCCGCCCGGTCCTGAGGCGCGGATGAATTCTTCGTGCAATTCAGTTTCGTCAAGCGCGAGGGTGGGAGTAATCGGAATCATCATGCGAAATGATTCTACACCCATTCGTATCCGCGCGTCAAAGCCCTTCCACAACCATTATTGCGAGAACCCCATAGCGCGCGGCGGTATGCCCAAGAGCAGAAATGCGGCAGAACGCCGAACGCCCGGCGACACCTGCACATGCGTAACCGCAGGTGCAAGTGTGAATCGCGGGCTACAGAGCAGCGTCGGACAAGTCCGACCAGCCCGATTCATCGGACGCTGTTTCGTAGCACGGCGGATTTATCTCCGTGCGTTCTCGTTGCCGCGACGACGAGACATTTCGACGCAATCCTTCGACTCACTGCGCTCGCTCAGAACCGTGCCTCGAAATGACAGACTGAGTAACAGGAAAAAGAAAACCAGCCCGGAACGGCTGGTTTTAGAGCGCGGCAGACAGGAGGTGAGTCCGCCAGATCACGGTCCCCAATCCGATGCGACCTGGAGTTTCTTGAGCGGCTGCGTCGGGTCGTTGCTTCGCACCGGAATTTCAAACAGGTGCTTGCCGTCCATGCCTTCGTGCATCATAAAGTCAATGTAGATCGTCGTAGACTGCCCCGGCTGCAATGTCGTCTGACCGACGACAGTGTCGGGCGGTCAGCATCCCTGCAACAAGGTCACGGTCCGCGGCACGTTCAGACTGAGCGTATTGTCGCCCACGTTCTTGAGATTGAACAAGGCGCGCACCATGGTGTCCAAGCGCTGGTACCCCAGGTCAATCCGGTCGCGGTCTACTTGCAGACGCGGTCCCACGACCCCCGCGTTTGCCGGGCGCGCCGCTTGAGTTTGCGCGAACAAGGCATAACCGATCGCGAGCGCGGCGACTAGGGCGATCGCCGCGACAGATATCGCGATTCTCATTTTCTTGTTCCGCGCCTCCTGCTGCCGCCGCCGTTCGCGCGCCGCAGCCCGCGCCTCCGTCCGGCGGAGTGGTTTCTCTACCATTCGTTTTGCTCCCTTCTATTTTGCGTTGCTCATTCCGTAATCGAACACGAACGAGCGAATAAAGCCGATGAGATCCCACATATCCTGGTCTGAATAGAGGGTTCTCCATTCGGGCATGCCGGTACCCATGCCGCCGCGCAGGACTTTGCCTTGCAGCAACACATCGCTCGCGCCGAGCATCTGCGCCGCGTCCGTGAAATCGGCGGGACCGCGCTTGGCATATGCGCCGTGCGCCATGCGCGAATCCGTTTGCATGGCGGCGAGTCCCGGCAAATTCCTGCCCGCCGGGCCATTTCCCTTGCCGGTTTCGCCGTGGCACGCGGCGCAGTCGCGCACAAACAACTTGCTCCCGCGCGCAAGTGCAGAGTCTGCCCCGGGGGACGCCGGATCGCCGCTGGCGCGTTTCCAAGCAAAGGCGACGACGTCCCACAGTTGACCGTCGCTGTACGCTTTCAGCGCCGGGTCGCCGCGCAGTTCCGCAAAGACATTGCTTGGCGATTGCGCGCGCAAATCGCCTGGCACGCTCACGTCGAGCCGCGCGCCGCGCGCGGCGGAGGGTCGCTGCGCGGGCACATTTTGCGCCGGGTGTGGCGCATCAATGTCAATGTTCATCTGCTGATAAAGCGGCGGCGCGATAGTCGGGAGCGGTGGGTCAGGATTGCCGGGATCAATCACCTCGATCACACCGCGCATCCGCCAATGATCTACGCTGCACCAGCGCGTGCAAGCGAACGGATACCGCCCCGCGCGCGCTGCGACGAATTCGATTTCCTCCACGTGCCCCGGCAGGATTTCGTCTACGTAGATGTCGAGCGCGGGAATCGCAAAGCCGTGAACCACATCCGGCGCGGCGATTCGCAAGCGCACGCGTTCGCCCACGTTGACGCGAATTGCATCCGGCTGCCAGCCGCCGTTCGCCGGCGCGTTCGCGGTCAGCGCGATGACGCGCGCGCCGGTCGTGGTTGTCCGCTGCGCCTGATAGCCAAAGAGCGCGGCGGGAAACGCGACGAAGATGAGGAAGACAATTGTCAGAGCAAAGAGTTCCCGTTTCATTTCGGATTTCGGATTTCAGATTGCAGATTTCGGATTGTGAGTTTGCAATCTGAAATCCAGAATCTGAAATCTGCAATCACACATAGAGCCACAGCATCGCCAGCGTGAACGCGGCGCAGAACGCGACGATCGGCAGCGCGGCGCGTTGGGGCATCCGCAGTTCGCGCGCCGCGCGCAGCGCGAGCGCAATCGCCGCTGCCAATCCGACGAGCAGAATCGGAATTTGCAAGAGCGGGATCCAGCCCGCGAGATATGGCGTCCATTTCCAATCCGCCGTGCCGAAAAGATTCCAGCCCCAACCGAAGGGATCGGACAAGACCTGCCACGCGTAGGAAGAATTGACAAGCACAAAGGATAGACTGAACGCGACCCACGCTGCCAACCCCAGCGGCACGAGCGCATAGGCGTAGGCGACGAAAAGTTCTCGCGTGGATGTGGCGGCGCGCGCGATGCGCCTGGCGAGCCAAGCGCACGCGAAAAATAATCCGGGGACGATTGCGAGATTCGCGGCGAAAAAACTCGCGGCGTAAACCCACCACTCTACGCTGCCGACCGCGTACGCGGTCTCTTTCAAGACTGACCAGGGACCCAGCAGGACGATCGAGTACGCCAGCGCGCACGTCAGCATGATGAACGCCTTGTACGCTTCGTCGAGACGACGACCTCTGCTCGTTAACAGGTCTGCGCCGAACGGTCGCGCGTACAGCGCGAGGTTATCGAGCGGACAGGTCTTGAAACATTCCGTGCACATGCCGCAGTACGTGTTCTTGTCCAGCGCTGCCGGGAAGACGAGCCAGGGGCAGCCGTAACCCGCCGCGCTGCCGACGTAGCAGGTCTTGTTCTTGTGCGTCGCGCAGAGCGCGTGGTCTTTGACGCGCACCTCGACTGGCGCGAGTTGCGAATACAAGCCGATGAATCCGCCGACCGGGCAAAGGTAGCGACAAAAGGCGCGGCGCTCAAAGAGCAGACTCATCGCCAGCGCGACGAGCGCGAACGCGGCAAGCACGAGCGCGCTGACCAGCGGCGTCGTCAAGATGACCACGCAAAAGAGCGCGACGGCGAGGAACGAGGCGTTCTGCAGCCAGATGTTGTTGAATCGTTTGGGCCACTTCCAGCCCAGCGTGTACAGTCTGCCGCCTGCGCGCGGCTGGACCAGGGCGCGGCGTTGCAGCCATTCGCCCGGCGCGGGGATGGGACACATCGCGCACCACAACCGCCCCGCGAACGGCACCAGCAACAGCATGACGAGCGCCCACCAGACGATCCAAACAAACACGATGCCGAAATTGCGGCTGCCCGCCGGCGTGCCAAAGAGTCCGGCAAGGATCGCGAGCACAAAGACCGGCAGCGTAAGCGCGACCAACGACCATGGCAGCCAGCGGCTGACGAGGATCTTTTTGACGATGGGGACTTGTGTCAACTCCAAGCGATTCATGGTCATAAGGGGTTGCGTAAAACGTGAAACGTAAGCACGTGTGGCGTGTTTACGGTTTACGCCTTGCGTCTTATTCTTCTCTCCAGAAAAAGACCACCGCGCCAATCGTTGCAATCAGCGTCACCGCCGTCGCGCGCACGAACGGAAAATTCGGTTGGACGTTCATTTCGCCGATCATAAAGGGATGCAGCGCGCCGCACGCGACCGAGCAGCGGAACTTGAATTTGCCCTCCTTGTCGGCGACGAAGGTGGCTTGTGCGCGCTTGCCCGGCTCGGCGGCAAGATCCACGGCGTAGCCGTCAATGTACAACCCGTGCGCCGCGTCGAGCGATTCGAGATGGATCGTCACCGTGTCGCCGCGCTGAATATCCAGCGTCGCCGGCTCAAACGCGAATTGGCGCGCGGTCACCTCAAGCGTGCGCGTCTGCGGCGCGGAGGCATTGGTCGGTATCGGAATGAACAGTGCCACAAGGATCAGCAGCGCGGTGAGCGCGATGACGATAACTCGGCGCGTTTGGTTCATTGGCTCATCGCTCTGACTGATTCGGCGGACCGAATTGGCTGTACGTCGAGACGATGAACGCGCGGATCTCGCCGGGCGATTTGCCCTCGCGCGACAATCGCATCACGTCCTGCGAAATGTCAACGCAGATACTGCACCCCAGCGCGTGCTCGTCGAACACCGGCGTTCCATCCGCTTGCGACGCTTTAACGTAGCAGGAGTAATTGCTCGTATGCCCGATCGCGCCGCAGCCGCAGTAGCACGGCACATTCTTGAGCGCGTCGGGATTTGCGACGGCGAATTGGTACGCTGCGCGGACGCGCGTCGGCGCGTTCTGCATTTTCGCGGGCAACAGATTCAAGTCGCGCGCCGGGTCTGCCGCGCACGCGGTCGCCAAAACCAGCGGGGCGAGTATGGTTGTCAGTAATGCGAGTCGCTGCATGATTTGCTCCGTTTATCTTCTTGCATTTGTTTTTGCGCGCGCCGGTCAGGACTAGACATCATCCGTCGCGCGTGGTCCGTTTGCGCTGCGCTGAACACGCGGCAAAACCCACACAGTCACGCCGCGCGCGAGAAACCACCCGGCGGTTAACAGCGTCGCCAGCACAAACCCACCGCCCGTTAGCCAGCCGGCAGGAGCGACCAATGCCAGGAGCGCTCCGCAGAACAAGCACGCCGAAACCACGAGCGCGAGCAAGACGCCCGCGTCCAGTTCGCCTTGCAGGCAGGCGTCAAAAGCCAAACGATAGAATCGCCAGCCAACGCCATACGCGCCCAGCATCGCCAGCGCAATCACGACGAGCGGCGCGTGGAACACGCTGGCGTCGAATAGACCAGCATGGGCGCCCGCGCTCCATAGACTGAGAACCGCGAGCGCCGCCGCGACGATGGCGCGGGCGGCAAATGTGCGCGCCGCGTGCGGCGCAAGGCGTTCGACCACGCGCAAGCCCAGTTTGGCAAGCTCCGCTGTGTAATCGGCGTGAGCCACGCGCTCGGGAAATGCGTCCAGGACGACGCGCTGGGCGCTGAGGTCTGCGGTAACTTGCACGACCCCATCCAAACGACGCAAAACGCGTTCCACTGTTCGAGCGGCAGTTGCATAGAGCAAGCCCTCCACATGCAACACGACGCGCTCCAATGGCACATCGAATCCTTCGCCGCGCACGGCGCACACTAGCGCCATAGCCGACACACGCGTGCAATCCAAGACCACGGTTGCGCGCTCGCTCGCGTAATTCACCCGCGCGACCGCCACGCCATCCAGCCGCGTTAGGGCGCGCTCGAGGGAAACCGCACAGCGGGGGTACGCTTCGCGCATCCCCGCAATTCCAAACGAAACTTGCCGCGTGCTCATCGCCTACATTGTAAGCCAAAACATTCCGCGTCCCCACCGCCATTCGTCTGGTCTTTGGGCGGGCAGAAACGCCTACGCGGCAGCGCGCCATTTGGCGCGGTCGGACAGTGAGCAGCAACAAAAAGACGCGTCGGGTGAACCGCGCGTCTTGCCAACCTCCAACTTCCACCGTCTAGTTTTTCAACGGCACGTACGCGACCACTTTGGTCCCTTTGCCGCGCTCGGATTTCACGTACACATTTCCGCCGAACAACTGCGCGCGTTCCTGCATGCCCATCAAGCCAAAATGCCCGGCGCGCGCGTACGCGGTCGGCGCGTCCGGGGCGTCAAAGCCCGCGCCGTCATCCTCAACCGTCGCCGTCACTTCATCTGGACCGAAGAACAATTCCACCGCCACATTGTTCGCGCGCGCGTGCTTGGCGATGTTCCGCAACGCCTCTTGCACGATGCGAAATAGCGCCAGTTCGCGCTCTGCGTCCAGCCGCATTTCCCTGCCCGCCACTGCGAAACGCGCGTGTGACTCGCGCGCCAGCGTCTCCAGCGCGGGAATCAACCCCAGGTCTGTCAGGTACGTCGGACGCAGATCGCGCACAAAGCGCCGCACCGAAGTCAACGTCATGCCCACGAGTTCCTGCAGTTCCCGGATGCGCGCTGCCGCCGCGGCAGGGTCTTTGGTCAGCGCCTTCTGCGCCATTTCGATGCGCTGCTGCAAGGCGATCAGCGACTGGATCGTGTCGTCGTGCAACTCGCGCGCGAGCCGCATCCGTTCGTCTTCCTGCCCGCGCATGATCTTGGTAATGTAACTCTGCATCGCGGCTTGCGCCGACTGCACCTGGTGCGCCATCTGGTCCAGCGTCTCGCGGAGTTCTTCGATCTCGTGAATACCGCCGACCGGTCTGCCCGCGGCAGCATAATCGCCGAACGCAATGCGGTTCGCGGCTTGCGCGAGATTTTGCAGCGGACGATGCACGTTGCGAATGCCAAAATAGATCGCGCCCAGCGCGACGATCGCCACGAGCAAGAGCACCAGCGGCATTAGCACCGCATACTGAAACATCGGCGCGACCACTTCAGCCCAGGGCTCTTCGATCAGCAAGCCCCAACCCGTCGGCGGAATCGGCGCGTACCCGACGACGAGTTCCGCGCCGTCCGCCGCGTGATGAAACGTCGCGCCCGATTCGCCGCCCATCACTTGAGCGATGCCCGCATGTTGCGCCAAGTTTTCGCCGAGGCGCGCCGCGTCGGGATGCGCGATGACAATGCCCCGCGCGTCCACCAGATACGCCACGCCATGCGCGCCGATGCCGACGTTGCCGAGCGGCGGCAGCGTGAACGCGCCTGCCAACGTCGTGTCGCCACGACGGATGGCGACGATCACGCGCGCCGCGCCGGTTTCATTCACGAGGGCGGAGAAGGTGGCGGGGGACCCGCGCCGGTCGGCGGTCGCCGCGCGGCGCGCCTCCCACACCTCGCGCGAAGGGATGGCATCGAGCAAGTTGCCGCGCGCATCGAACGCGGCAACGCCGCCGTCGAACGCGGTGCGCTCGACAGCCCAGGTGTCAGGGCGCGCGGGATCGAGCGCCTGCAAAATCGCCGCGCGATTGGCAATCGCTTCGGACACGCGCGCGGCTTCAACTCGCGCGAGCGCGCCGTCGCGTTCCTCCACCAGATCGCGCATATCGCTTTGATGATTGTTGACGCCCAGATACGCGACGCCGATCAGAATGACGGCGAGCGGCAGGATCGTCCAGAGGAGCAGTTGAGTGCGGAGGTCTCGGAACATAGTCGCTAGTCGCCAGTCAACAGCCGTCAGTCTTTTGTCTGACGACTGACGACTGTTGACTGTCTACTCTAGCACAACCCATTTCTCGCGCACTGCTAGCAACACGGCTTCCGTGCGCGTCGCGACGTGCAGTTTGGCATAGATATTCGCCAGATGACCCTGCGCCGTGCGATCGCTGATCGCCAGCGCGGCGCCAATCTGTTTGTTGCCCAGCCCTTTTGCCGCGAGCCGCAGCACCTGCAATTCGCGTTCAGTCAACGGCTCGACGGGTTCTGCCGTTGCCGCGCCGCCGGCAGCGCGCTGCACCAAGCGCTTGGCAATCGCGGGCGAGAGCGCGGTTTCGCCCTCTGCGATCGCGCGGACTGCTTGAACGAGTTCCTCGGAACTAGCGGTTTTTAGGAGATAGCCGCTCGCGCCCGCTTGCAGCGCGGCAAAGATGTAGGGCTCGTCTTCGTACGCGGTCAGCATCAGGATGCGAGTGTTCGGAAATTCCTGTTTCACGCGGCGCGCCGCGTCCAACCCCGTCAGGCGCGGCATTTGAATATCGAACACGGCGACGTCGGGCTGCTCGCGCGCCACGAGCGCGAGGGCTTGTTCGCCATCACTGGCTTCCGCGACGACGCGAATCGCGGCATCTTCTTCCAGGAATTCGCGGATCCCTTTGCGTACTACCGCGTGGTCGTCGGCGAGGACCACGCGGATGGTCGGCTCTGAATTTTTCATCTCGATCCTTTCGACCGAATCTTAGCACACTCGCCATCGCTATGCAAATGCAAGACCTGGAAGAGTTCCCAAACCCTTCCAGGTCTCGCGCTTGGCTCGCCGCGTCTTGTTCGAATCGCGCGTGGCGATCTCGCCTTTGGCGTAGCGCAGTCTCGAGTGGTGGTCGCCCATTCGAACCGCCTCTTTGTCACGCCTCCAAATCGCGCCTGATCGCATCGAACTGTTCTTTGGTGATTTCGCCTTTGGCGTAACGCGCTTTCAAGATGTCGAGCGGCGATTCGCGTGACGGCGCGCCTCCCGAAGCGCGCCCGGCGTTCCGCGCGAGCCAGACGACCAGCAGCACGATACCGCCGATAGGCAGCGCCCAGAACACGAGCGACAGAATCGCGCCGATGGGGTTGAAGCCAAAGCCGTACTGGTTGCCAAAGCCGTGCATCCCATAGCCTCCGTAGCCGCCCATCATGCCGCCCATGCCGAATCCCATCATACCCACGCCGCCGAGCAGCCAGATTGCCAGCGCGACGACGAGAACGACGACCAGGACTGTTCCAATATTCTGCATTTCTCGCCTCCTGCGAAATGGACGCGGCAGCGCACGCGACTGCCGCGCCTCTTTGTGACCTCTGCGCTCATTCTACCCAAGGGTTGTGAAGATACTGTGAAGACGCTATGCAATTCCTATGCGCGCGCCGCGATTTTGAGCGTGGCTTGCTCACGGTCCGGCGTCTAGCGCGCGCCGCGCGGGTTCTTCAAGCGTCGGTTCGCCGATGTTCAGTTCCAGAACCTTTTGAAAAGCCGCGCGCATTTTCGCCTGATCGCCCAGCCCTTGATAGATTGTCCCCAAACGAAAATACGCCGTGGCTTGATAAACCTCGTTCATATCGCTCGCGAGCGCCTGCTGAAATCCGCCGATGGCTTGAGCATATTCCTGCTGATTCATGTACACGCTCGCCAGAGTGAAACGATACTTGCCATTCGTGGGCTCGGCGGCTACGGCTTGTTCCAGCGCGCGCGCGGCTTGAACATAGTCGCCTTCGAGATAAGCGCGATAGCCCGCCTGAAAAGTCTGGAGCGCGGCATAACGCGGCGACTGCGCCACAGGGTCTGGCGCGATTGAGCGCAGCGCGGTCTTGGCTTGATGGCCTGCCAACTCGTCTTTCAGACTGAACCCAACGTACTCACCATAGACTGCCGGCGCCAATCCGGTGGCGACCCAAAAGGTCAGATCGTTTGGAGAGAAAACCTCGCTTTGCAGATTGATGTTCCACGCGATCACGTCGCCGCTCAAATCATCTCGCTGTGTGCGCGCATCGAAATGATCGCGCAAAAAAGAGACTGCTTGCTCCAAATCTATCTTGCCGCGCTGCGCGCGCAACAAATCGCCGAGGCGCGCATACCGCGCCGTTGAATTCGGATCTTGAATCGGCTCTTGCATTGCCGCGGCGATGAAATGATTCGTCGCATAGATCACGCCCGCGGTCGCGCGGCGCACGGTCATTTTCCGCGACGTCATCTCCACGACGACGGCATCGGGCACTTTGCCGTCGGCGATGAGCAGATTCGCCGCAGAGATCCGCGGTCCTTGCTCCAGCAACGCCAGCGCTTCCTCGAGCGTGCGCGCGTTTTCAATCACGCGCCGCAAGAGCCGCCACAAGCGATCCGCTGTCGCTATGCTCTCCTGGTTCGAGTTCGACCAATTGTAGCCGAGCGAAATGCCTGCCGCGTTCATCGCCGTGTGAACCATCTCGGGCCCGCCCCAGCCGGGCCAGGAAATGGCTGCGAACGGCAGCCCGCCTTCGGGTTCGACGATAAAGACGACGCGATAGCGATCCATCGCGCCCAAGCCATAGAAATCGAAATTGCGCCCGTGCCAAAGCCGACCGTCTGCGCTCGCGCTGCCGAACGCGGCAAAGTTGGTGCAGCCGAGATTCTGGATCGCGCGATTGCGCTGGATGATGGAATTGAACGCGGCGATCTCGTTTTGCAACAGCGCGTTCATCTGCTCGCGCATCTGCAAATCGGTGCCGCGGAGGTGCACGACGATGACGCCCTCTTCGTCCTGGCGATAACCTTGGCCGTAACTGACGCGTTCGCCGAGTTGGCGCGTCAGCGGCGCCGGGGAAGGCGCGCCGGTGGTTGCCCAAGACCGGGTCGGGGCGGAGAGATTCCCGGTCGCGCATGCGGTGAGTACAAGCGCGGTGAACGCGACGAGTTTGGCGGGAGAAGGCAGGCGCACTGACGTTTCGACATCCATCAGGGATGGACGATGACCGGCGTGCCGATTTCGGCCCAATCGTAAAACCACTTGGCGTCTGCGACCGTAAGATTGACGCAGCCGTGGCTCATCGGCGTGCCAAAGTTGTGATGCCAGTACGTGCCGTGAAGCGCGTACGCGCCGGTAAAGTACATCACCCAGGGCACGCCGGGCAAATAGTACGCCTCCGCGCCATAGCCGCCGCTCATCGTCTGCGCCGCGATCTTCATGTAAACGGCGTAATGACCGATGGGCGTCGGATGCCACGCCACGCCAGTGGAGACGAGGACGGATTTGAGCGGCGCGCTGCCCTGATAGGCCGTGATCGTCTGCGCGCTGATGTCAATGTCAATCCATTTGCCCGCGGTCGGCGCGTACGCCGGCTTGCCGCGCGCCGGCGGTTGCGCGGGCGCTGTCGGCGGCTGCGGCGCGAACGGCACGCGGCGACCCGGCACATTCAGCCGTTGACCCGCGTAAATGAAATTGGGATTGTAAAGACCATTCGCGCGCATCAGGTCGCTAAGCGTCGTCCCAAAGCGCCCGGCGATCGTCGCCAGCGTGTCGCCGGGAACTACGGTGTAAACGCTGCCGACGGTTGACACATTCGCCGGCGCGCTGTTCGCCGGCGGAATCATCAAGCGTTGCCCCGTGTAGATAAAGTTCGCGTTGGGCAACGCATTCGCGCGGATCAGCGCGTTGATCGTCGTGCCATAGCGCGCGGCGATTCCGTAGAGCGTATCGCCCCAGGTGACGATGACAAAGCCGGGGCTTGCCGCTGCCACGGGCTGAGCCAGCGTCAGTAAGGCAGCGCAGAGGACGAGTATGATCGGAACACGGACAAGTTTCTGCATCCGAAAACTCCTTGCGGTGGTCTTATGTTACCGCCCTCATCTTACCACAAGCGGAAAGAGAATTCAAGCAGGGGTGAGACATTTGCGCCATGTTGAGTGGTCATGCCGGTCGGCGCGCGAATGGGAAAAAGGGCCTCCCACAAACCGCATCGCGGCAAATGCCTCGCCCCTACTGCGCCCGATACACCGGCACGTTCAGGTCGGGATCCGTTTGGTCGCTCAGAATCATCTGCCCAAACTTTTCGCCGTATTCGATCAACTTGCCCACTTGGGCGACATCGTCCAGCGCGATCGGCGCGGTGGAGATTTGAAAACGCCGAAAGTCAAGGCCCGTGAAGAGTTGCTGAACGATCCGCGACTGCTGGTCGCCGGCGTCGCTCAGAAATGAATCGAGAATCGGCGCGAGCCACTGAATCGGCGTGTAATGATCCGGCGCGTGGAGCGGCAGCCCTTGCGTTCCCGGCGGGAGTTTGCCGGTGCCTAGACTGATGAGCGTGGTTTCCGCCGGCTCCCAGCCCAGACAGAAGCGGGCTTCGTACGCGGCGATGAAACACGGATTGCCGAAACTGCCGATCCCACCGTCGCTGTAGCGCCCTTCGATCACCGGAAAATACGTCGGCGCGGCGGCGCTGGCGAGCACGGCGGTCGTGATCGGCAGCGCCTGGTATTCCGGCTTCCACGGTTTGAAAAAGCGCGTGCGCGCTTGGTGCAGATCGCGCGCGACGATGACCAGGTCGAATTTGCGCGCGGCGGTCCACAACGCGCCCATGGTTTTGCCCTGGGACTGCGCGTCGAGTTGACGCTCGAGTTCGTCGTTGGGATAACGATAGTTGGCGAGGAACCACAGGTACGTGCGCCACGACTTTTGAAAAATCTTCGGCGCGAGCGTTTGGTACATCGTCGTCATCTCCGCCGCGCGGAGGTTCAGCGCGATGCCCGCCGCGATGATGCTGCCGGTGGAAGTGCCAGCCGCCAGTTCGAAGACATCGCCCAGTTTTTTGCCCAGCGCGATTTCCAGCGCTTCTAACGCCTTGGTCACCATGACGCCGCGAATGCCGCCGCCGTCAAGCGCGATCGCCGCGTGTTTGCGAAAAGGTTTCATCGCCTCTCCTCCTTATCCGAGCATGCCGCCAATCAGCCATCCGCGTCCTATTTTATCTCCGCCTGAAACAACGTCCCCACAAAGTACGTGATGATCCCCACGCCGAGACCGACGAGCAGCATCTCTAGCCCACTGCGGAACCACCCGCGCCCGGTTACCAAGACCTTCGCCGCGCCGACGACAAAATATGCCAGGGTGCTGATCGCAAATGACGCGACCACTGCCGGAAATCCACTCGCAAAGAAAAATGGTATGATCGGAATGAACGCGCCAATCGCGGTGAACACGCCCGCGCTCAACCCCTCGCGCCACGGGTTGGGGAACGTTTCGGCGGAAAGCCCCAACTCCTCAGCGGCAAGGGTCTTGAGCATTTGGTCGGGACGCTCAGCCAGGCGCGTTGCCAACTGCCAGGCTTCTTGCTGCGTAAAACCTTTCAACTCGTAAAACAGCGCCATCTCCTCGCGCTCTTGCTCCGGGTTCATTGCGATTTCATCGCGCTCGCGCGCGAGTTCCGCCTCGTAGACCTCGCGTTCCGATTTCGTCGCGAGGTACGCGCCGGCACCCATCGAAATCGCATTCGCAATCACGGCGGCAACGCCGCTGACGACCACGAATAACGCCGATGCGTTCGTCGCGCCCGCGACGCCGGCGACGACGCCAAAGACCGAACCCAACCCATCGTTCATGCCGTAAATCGCCTGCCCGATCCAGCCGCCGCCGCGCACGTGCCAGCGCTCTGTCTTGAGCAGCGATTCGAGACGCGCCTGCGGCGCGGGCGGTTGCGCCATTTCCGTCAACAATTTGCCGTGGACTCTTTCTTCGGCTTCGGTGGCGCGCACGGCCGCGCGATCGCTTTCTTCGGTCGTGGACTGGACTAGTTCCGCGTACGCACCCGTGTCGCTGACCTCGCTCACTTCGATCTGGCGCAAGGCGTTCTCCGTGCCCGACTGCGCCAGCAGCCACCGCCGCGCGCGCTCGAAAAACGATTCGCGAAATTCCGGCGGCGCGCTGCCGAGTTCGCTCAAGCGCGCGGCCCACGTCTCCGCGTGCCGCTCTTCCGCTGCCGCCAGACGATTCAAAATATCACGCTGCTCGGCAGAGGCAGCGCGCTGCGCGAGCATCCGATACGTTTTCGCTCCGGCAACCTCGCGCTTCCACGCCGCTTGCAGTCCCTCGATCAGTTTCACATTGTCGCCCATTGCAACCCCCCAATGACAAATGAGCAAATGACAAATGAACACATCACGCGTTTGTCATTTGTCATTTTCCATTTGTCATTGCTTCCGATACCACTCCAGCGTGCGTCGCAGACCTTCGCGTACATCTACCGTGGGCGCGTAGCCCAAAAACTTCTTGGCAAGCGTCACGTCCGCGTGCGAGTGCCGCACATCGCCCGCGCGTTCTGGCCCGTACTGCGCTGGCAGGTTCTGCTGGGTGAGTTCGTTCAACAGCGCGATGAGCTGATTCAGCGTCGTGCGATTGCCGCATGCGACGTTGATCACCGGCGATCCGTCGAGGGTGGCTTCGGCGGCGGCGAGGTTGATTTGCACGACGTTTTCGACGTACGTGAAATCGCGCGATTGCTCGCCGTCGCCATGAACGGTATAGGGCTTGCCTGCCAGCGCGCAGGTCACGAATTTGGCGATGACGCCGGCGTACTGCGTTGTGGGGTCCTGGCGCGGACCAAAGACGTTAAAGTAGCGCAGCGAAAGCGTCGCCAGCCCGTACAGTTGCGTGAACACGCGCGCGTACATTTCGCCCGCGAGTTTGCCGATGGCGTACGGCGACAGCGGTTCGGGCGTCATCGTCTCGACCTTGGGCAAGGTGGGCTGATTGCCGTACGCGGAAGACGACGCGGCGTACACCACGCGCTTGACGCCGGCATCGCGCGCGGCGAGCAGTACATTCAACGTGCCGGTGATGTTGACCTCGTTGCTCTCCAGCGGATTGCGCACCGAGCGCTCGACCGACGGCAGCGCGGCTTGATGAAAGATCACGTCCACATTGCGCGCGGCAAAGCGCACGGTCGTCAGATTGCAAACATCGCCTTCGAGCAGGTCAATCTGATTGACGAGACACCGGATATTTTCCCGGCTGCCGGTGGCAAAGTTGTCTAGCACGCGCACGTCGTACCCGCGCGCGAGCAACCCCTCCACTAGATGCGATCCGATAAACCCGGCACCGCCGGTGACCAAGGCACGTGGCATTGTCATCTCCCGATTTCTGATTTTCGATTTTCGATTTCTGATTTCCGATTCGCCGTCTTGCCGGCAAATCATAAATCAGAAATCGAAAATCAGAAATTCCTTACGTGTTCCAGTCGCGATCGTACATAAAGTCCACGCCCAGCGTGCGCGCGCTGAGTTTAGCGACGATCGGCGGGACGCGCTTGAAATGATTGCGCGCCATCAACTCGCCGACGCGGCGCACGACGCGCGCGTCAAACCCCTGCGCCACTAGGTCTTCCGCGCGCTGCCGTTCGTCCACGAGGCGGTACAGAATCGCGTCCGCTTCGTCGTAGGTAAAGCCCAGTTCCCCTTCGTCGGTCTGCCCCTGCCACAGATCCGCGCTCGGCGCTTTTTCGATGATCGCCGGCGGCACGCCGACCGCGCGCGCGAGTTGGCGCACCTGGCATTTGTACAAATCGGCGATCGGCTGGATTGCCGCCGCGTTGTCGCCGAATTGCGTGGTGTAGCCCAACAACGCTTCGGTCTTGTTCGACGTGCCGATCACCAGCGCGCCGAATTCCTCCGACTGATCGTACAGCACGATCATCCGCGCGCGCGCCATCACGTTGCCGCGCCGCCGCGCCGCATCCTGGGCGTCCGGCGAAGCAAGCCCAGCCAAAGCGTGCGCGAGGTACGGGTCAACCATCGGCGTGATTTCGACCACGCGCGTCGCGATGCCGAGTTGCCGCGCCGCGCGTTCGCCGTCGGCGCGGCTCGCCGGACTACTGGTCCGGTACGGCAAGAGGATTCCCAGGACGTTCGCCGCGCCCAGCGCCTCGACGGCGAGAAACGCGGTCAACGACGAATCCACGCCGCCGGACAAGCCGATCACGCCGCGCGTAAAACCAAAGCGCGCTAGTTCGACCCGGATAAAGTCTACGATCATCTTGCGCGCGAGCGTGGTGTTAAGTTGTAGCGATTCCAACACGTCAGTCACTCTTTCTTCCCATGTCGCCCCGTCACCGTGTCATCTATCCAACTCAAACTTGGCGACGCGCCCCAATTCATGGCGCACGAGTTCGCGCTGTTCGTCGCGCAGGGTCGGCAAGCCGATGCGCGCGCGTCGCAGCGCAGCGGTATCAATTTCCGCGAGCGTCAGCGCTTCTTCCAACTGCGGCGCGGCAGCCAGCGTCCGACCATCCGGCGCGAGCGCGCAACTGCCGCCCCAGAACGCGATGCCGTCTTCCATGCCGACGCGGTTGCTAAAAAACACGAACGTCGTCAGGAGTCCCGCGTAGGTTTGCAAAAAGTTCTTGACGATTTCCGCGTTCGCCGATTCCGCGCGCGTGGAAAGGCCATAGCCGGGACTCGCGGACACGTTAATCAGGAAATCTGCGCCGTCCATCCATAGCACGTAGGGCGACGACAGGTGCCACGCGTCTTCGCAGATTAACAAGCCCATGCGTCCGAACCGCGTGTCGAACGCGCGGAACGCGCTGCCCGGCGCGAAAAAGCGTCCATCGTCGAACAGCCGGTACGTGGGCAAATACACTTTGCGATGCGTGTGGACCACCCGCTCGTTCGACAAGTGCGCGGCGGCGATATAGTGCCGATACCGCGCGTCCTCTTCGACAAAGCCAACCACCACGTCAATCTCCCGGCTCGCCGCGAGCAGCGGCGCAAAGCGCGGATCGGCCGCCGTTGGGCGCGCGGCGACGGTGGGCGTCAGGTCTTTGAGATAATAGCCGGTGAGGGCGAGTTCGGGAAAGATCACGAGATCGGCGCGCGCGGCGCGGGCTTGCGCGATCAGCGCGAGGATGCGGCTGAGATTAGCGTCCACGTCGCCGAGCCGCGGGGCGAATTGAGCGAGCGCGAGTGTGAATTTCATCGCGCGCCATTATACCGCGAGGAACGCCGATTGGCAATATGCGAACGCTGGTGATTACCCATATCATGCCACAGAGGACACAGAGAACATTATTTTTTTCCTCTGTGTTCCCTGTGTCCGCTGTGGCTGTTTGGATTTGCGGGTAATCACCAGGCGAACGCAATTTGCCTAATTAGAGGTTCGATGCTATAATCCCGCCCGTTGCGCAGAAGCCCATCCTGCGCGCAAAGTACCTTTTCGCCCGCGTTTGGCGCGGAGCAAACCCAAGGAAAGGAGACTCGATGTCTTACGAATTGATGTACATCGTCCGCCCCATCGCGGACGAGCAAGCCCTCGCGGCGGTGAAAGATAAAGTCGAAAAAATCATCACCGCCGGCAGCGGCGAAATCCTCCGCCGCGATGACTGGGGCAAACGCCGCCTCGCCTATCCGATCCTCCGGTTCACCGAAGGTTTCTACAGCGTCCTCCAGTTCAACTATCCTCCCCCCGCCGTGCGCGACCTCGAGCGCGCGCTGCAATTGACCGAGGAAATCATCCGCTTTCTCATCACGCGCGTCGAGGACTAGCCGCTGGCGGTCGTCAGCCAAGCGTCATGGACTTATTCAGGAGAACTCGATCATGGAAGACACCAAGAACCCAACCACTCAAGCCGCCAGGTCGGCGCCCGCCGGGGAATCCCGGGGTGGGCGTCCCAAGAATGGCAACCCCGCGCGCCGGGGCAATCGTTTTGCGGGACCGCGCCCGCCGCGCGCCTGCCCCTTTTGCGTCCAAAAAGTCAAAAAGATTGACTATAAGCAAGCCGATCAATTGCGGCGCTTTTTGACCGATCACGGCAAGATCAAAGCCCGTCGCAAAGTCGGCACCTGCGCCCGGCATCAGCGCCTGCTGGCGATCGCGATCAAGCGCGCGCGCCACATCGCCCTGCTGCCGTTTGTCACCGAATCCACGCGCGGCGAATAAAAAACGTGACGGGTGACGAATGTCGAGTGACCCAGAACAGCCACGTCACCCGACGCCCGTCACTCGCCACCCGTTAAAGGAAAGCGATGCCTAAAGACCGCAAGCGCGCGCCGCAGGAAACGCGCAAACAACAAGTGCGCCGCGAACGCGAAGCGCGCCAGGAATACATGCTGTACCTGAGTCTGGGCGGCGTGGCGCTCCTGGTTTTGCTGATCCTGGGATTCGGCTACTATCAAGAGAACATCGGCAAACTCAACAACCCAATTGCCATCGTCAACGGCAAAGCGATCAGCGTGCGCGACTATCAGACTCAACTGCGCTACGACGTTACCGATCTCGCCGCGCGCCTCCAAGACGTCACTTCGAATCTCGCTCAGATCGGCAGCGATCCCAGTCTGGCGTTTCTCAAACCGCAGATGGAGCAGCAGCAGCAACAAATCGCGAATCAACTCGCCTCCCTGCCCAATAGCGATCTGGACCAGATGATTCAAGACGAATTGGTGCGCCAGGAAGCCGCGCGGCGCAATCTCACGGTCACGCCCGACGAGATCGAGGAAGAAATCGAGCGCTTTATCGGCTATCAACGCCCCACGCCGACGCCAACCGCGGGTCCTTCGCCAACGCCAACGCAGACGCCTACCCCAACGTTGACGCCGACGGTCACGCCGACCTACACCCCGTCGCCGACGCCGACCGGCGTCCCGAGCGATAGCCGAGGGATCACGCCGACAACGCCAGCGCCCACGCCGACGCTCGGTCCGACCGAGACGCCGCTGCCCACCTCCACGCCGATGGCGTATCAGAGTTACCTGGACGCGCGCAAAAAATACTTTGACGATTTTGCCAAGCGGACGCAGGTAGGCGAAGCCGACATCCGCAAGTTCATCGAAACCGCCTTGCTCCGGCGCAAGGTGCAGAAAGCGATCGGCGACGAGGTCCCGACGACCGCCGAGCAAGTGCAGGCGCGCCATATCCTGGTGAAAACGTACGACGACGCGCTCAAGGTCGAAGACCGCTTGAAGCAAGGCGATGATTTCGCGAAACTGGCGCAGGAACTCTCCGCGGACACCGCCTCGAAAGAGCAAGGCGGCGATCTGGGATGGTTCCCGCGCGGGGCGATGGTCAAGGAATTCGAGGACGTCGCGTTCGCGCTGACAGTCAACCAGATCAGCGCGCCGGTGACGACGTCGTTCGGCGTGCACGTCATTCAGGCGTCGGGGCACGAACAGAATCGCCCGCTCGATCCCGCCGCGTTGCAGCAAAAGCAAGCGAGCGCGTTCAGCGACTGGCTGCAAAAGTTGATGCTCGATTCGCAGGCATCCAAAATCGAACGCCTTTACAAGGACGAATACGTTCCGCCGGACGTGAAGAGAACGATCGCGCAGATTCTATCGCAATAGGTATCGGACGGAGAGGGCTTGGGAATTGCAAGCCCTTTTTGCTTTTTCGGTAGTTGATTCTCCCCTCATCTTGTCGTATAATCTGAATTGGCGTTTACGGACGACGAGGTGTGCAATGGCGCAAGCCCCGCTCCCCAAGATCTTTCTCACCCACTCTTGGCGCAACATCGAATTCGCCCGGCGGTTGTACAGCGATCTCAGGGCGCAAGGGTTTGAACTCTGGTTCGACGACAAAACCCTGAAAGCCGGACATCGCATGGCGGAAGAGATCAACCGCGCCCTCCTCTGGTGCGATGTTTACATCCCGGTCATTTCGCGCGCCGCGTTGGCTTCGGAATGGTGTTGGGAAGAAATCAACGCGGCGATCACGCTCAGTATGCAGCCGGGCCGCAACAAACGCCCCCGGATTGTCACCGCCCTGGTCGAGGACTGCGCGCGCGAAATGCCGCCGTCGCTATCCGCCCGCCTCTACATCAACTTTACCGATCGCTATGACGAGGCGTTGCGCGAACTCCTCGACAAAGGTTTCGGCATCATCCTGCCGTCGGCGCAAGCGCCCGCGCGTCAGACCAGCGCCGTCGAGCCGCCTGCCGCGCAACCAGAACTAGGGCTTCCAGAGCGCGATCACGTGGAACCGGCGCGCCAGCAGTTTTCCCCGGCGAGCCCGCGGCCTAAAGCCCGCGCCCGGTTTTTCAACCCCAGATTCTTGATCGTCGTCGAAGTTGCCGCGCTCGTTCTGCTGATCGTATGCGGAATCGCTTTCTACATCGGTTATGTTCGCATTGAGACCGCAACCCTGGTCCTGCCTTTCGATTTCCGCGCCCTCGCGGGCTTGCAAACAATCACCCAGCGTCGCGGCGCCGACAACGCCGAAATGGTTTATGTCGCCGCCGGTGATTTCAGAATGGGAACCAATGAGGGCGAGGACGACGAAAAGCCGCTGCGCTTTGTTTACCTGGACACCTTTTGGATTGACAAACTCGAAGTGACGAACGCGCTCTACCGCCACTGCGTAGACGCGGGCAAATGCCGGCAACCGAGT
This sequence comes from Anaerolineales bacterium UBA4826, assembly GCA_002400365.1. GTDB lineage: Bacteria > Chloroflexota > Anaerolineae > UBA4142 > UBA4142 > UBA4142. Next base: position 45,109 of record DHFK01000043.1, read on the forward strand.
TTCTCGACTTCCGCCACGCGCAACTTGTACTATGGCGATCGTGACTACGCCGACTGGCCAGTCCTCGTCTCCTGGACCGACGCGCAGACGTACTGCGCGTGGGCGGGCAAACGCTTGCCCACCGAAGCCGAGTGGGAAAAAGCCGCGCGCGGCGTGAACGCGCTGACCTATCCCTGGGGCAACACTTTCGACGCCAAGCGGCTTAATTCCGCTGAAAGCAAGCGCGGCGACACGGTCAAGGTGGGAAACTTTGCGAACGCCAGTCCGTGCGGCGCGCTAGACCTCGCCGGCAATGTCTCCGAGTGGGTCGCGGATTGGTACGGCAAGGACTATTACAGCACTGCGCCGTACCATAATCCCAAGGGGCCGTCCGCCGGCTATCTCCACGTAGCGCGCGGCGGCTCGTGGAACGACTACCAGACTAGCGCGCAGACGTTCCATCGTTTTGCTTTTTTCGACGGTACGCTCAACACGGTCGGGTTCCGTTGCGCGCAATAGCCCAACGGCTATTTATGCTATGGCAGCGTCTCAACTCCCCAAAATCTTCATCACCCACTCTTGGCGCGACATCCACTTTGCCCGGCGGCTGTACGCCGGTCTCAGAGCGCAAGGGTTTGAACTCTGGTTCGACGACAAGACCTTGAAAGCCGGGCATCGCCTGGCGCAAGAGGTCAACCGCGCGCTGGTGTGGTGCGACGTCTACATCCCGATCATTTCGCGCGCCGCGTTGGCGTCGGAATGGTGTTGGGAAGAGATCAACGCCGCCATCTCGCTCAGCATGCAGCCGGGGCGCAACAAGCGCCCCCGGATTATCACGGTCCTGGTGGAGGATTGCGCGAGCGAACTGCCGCCGTCGCTGGCTGCCCGGCTCTACGTCAATTTTACGAACCGCTACGACGACGGCTTCGCGGAACTGCTCGACAAGGGGTTTGAACTGCGCGCGTACCCGCCCAGGCAACCGACCACTTTGCCCCGTTTCGTGATTGGCGTCGAAATCGCCGCGATTGCGCTGCTTGCGCTCTGCGGAGGCATTCTCGTCTGGACGCTTTTGTCTTCGGGAACGACTTGGCAAGGAATACCCTGGCTTGTTCCCGATCGAGCCGCGGCGACCCGCGCGGCAAGAATCGGCATGAGTGAGACCCAGGTCGCCATCGAAAGCAAGGCTCTGACAATCCGCGCGACTGCGCCTGCCCCCACGACGATTGTCGCAGAATCCACGCTGACTGTTCCCACGCCTACGCCGCGTCCTACCTATACGCCGTTTCCAACCTATACACCGCTGCCCACCTATACGCCCATGTCGTCTCCGACCAGCGTGCCCACGGTTACTCCGCTGCCAACACCATTCGGTCAGTTATTTGATTTCGAAACACTGGGGACATGGCAAATCGGCGAGACCCAGTTCGCCACGCTGACCCAATCCGACGAACAACGCCATTCTGGATATTACTCTGGCAAATTAGCGTACGACTTTCCCGCCGTCCGCGACGAGAACGTGACTTTTCAACAGAAACACGCCATCGCCTCAGACCACAATGCGCTGACCGCATGGGTCTATGGCGACGGGTCAAATCACTTTCTCAACGCGTGGGTCGTTGACAGCCAGGGCACAAAGTGGTCGTTTACCTTTGGACAGGTCGCGCACAAAGGGTGGAAACAAATGACCGCCAAGTTCGATCTCTTGCGCGGTTGGCCCAACGTGGCGATTGACCCACCCGACCGGAAAGAGATCGCCTTCCCGATCGCCCTGTTCGATTCGCTCGTCCTGGACGCGGTGCCGCACGAGAAGGCGAGCCGGGGCGTGATCTACATTGACAACCTCTACTCTTTCGCGCGCCCGCCAACGCAAGGCGCGTGCGACATCACCGCGCCCCCAAACGCCGCCACCGTGAAGGATTCCGTGTCTGTCGTCGGCACGGCAACCTCGAACGAGTTCGACCACTGGGAAATTGACCATCGCCCGGCTTGGGTCAACTTTTGGCTCGCGCCCTTTGTGCTGCCGCGGAGCCGCGAGCAAATCCAGGGCAACGAACTGATGAAGTGGAATACGCGGACGGTCGGTAACGGCGACTATTATCTGCGCCTCACCGTTTACACGACCGATGGTCTCGCGATCTGTCAGCAAACGATCCTGCTCAAGATACGGAACTAGGGGGACGCTATGACTGATTCTCAACTCCCTAAAATTTTCATCTGAAATACAGAAACCAGGTTTTGCGAGAAACCTGGTTTCTTCTCTTCCCCGATTGCCGAATTGGCCAGCAGTCTGTCGGAGACGCTNNCCTCTCCGACAACCTGCTAGGTGACTATTCGACTGTGCGACCAGTCCAACTAATGCTCATGCTCGTGGGCGGCGCGATGCAAGTGATGATGGATATGCTCCGTCTCCGCGTGTTTGTGCCGGTGCTCGTGAATCAGATTACACTCGATCAGCCGCGCGCGATCCGATAACACCTCGCGCGGCGCGCCCTCGCCGGTGATCTCGTGCTCCTCGCAGAACATCACCACGCGATCGGCGATTTCCTCTACGATGTCCAGATCGTGCGTCGCGGTGATGATCGTCTTGCCCTCGCGGCTCAACTCGCCGATGAAATCCAACAAGCGGCTCTGGCTGCGCGGGTCGAGCGACGCGGTCGGCTCGTCCAACAGCCACACGTCGGGGCGGAGCGACAGCACGGCCGCGAGCGCGACCTTTTTCTTTTCGCCGCCGCTCAACCGATGCGGCGCGCGCTCCCGCAGTTTCGTGATGCCGAGCAGATCCATCGCCCACTCGCTGCGCTCGAGCACTTGCGCGCGCGGCAGCCCTAGATGCAGCGGCGCGAACGTCACCTCATCCCACACCGTCGGCGAAAAGAGTTGCACATCCGGGTCTTGGAACACGAATCCAACGCGGCGGCGGAACGCGATCGCGCGCGCCTCGTCTTGCATCGTTTCTTCGGTCAACGCCGCGCCGAACGCGCGGACCGCGCCGCGCTGGGGAAAAAAGAGCGCGTCCAGAATCTTGAGCAGCGTGCTTTTGCCCGAGCCATTCGCGCCGAGGATCGCGATGCGTTCGCCCGCGCGCACGGTGAGACTCACGTTCCTTAGCGCGATCTGCTTGTCGTATGCAAAGTTGATTTGTTCGACCTGAAATACTGGGGGGTTGTTTCTGTCACTCATCATTCTTTGTGCCTGGGCTTGCGCGCGGGTCATGCATGCTTCCGCGGTCGGTACTGAATTGCCTCGGCGAGATGCGGCGTTTCGATTTTGTCGCCGCCCGCCAAATCCGCAATCGTCCGCGCGAGTTTCAGGATGCGATGATATGCCCGCGCGCTCATCTGCATTTGCTGCATCGCGGCGCGCAGCAAACTCCTGCTCGCATCGTCAATCGCGCAGAACTGCCGCACCTCCGCGGGGCCCATGTCGCCGTTGCACTGCAAGTTCGTGCCGGCGAAGCGTTTGTGTTGGCGCGCGCGTGCGGCTTCCACACGGGCGCGCATCGTCTCCGATGTTTCGCCGAGCCGGTCGCCGGATAACTTTTCNNAGTGGGCCGCTGATGCGCTTTTGGTAGCGTATGACGGCCGTGAGCGAACAAGTGCACTCTTTCACCGGGTCTCCAAAATTTCCGCAGGGACAGGGATTCATGGAATCGATGAGCAGAAAATTGGCGGGAAAAGTCAATGACCCTTGCGCCCGACTTATGGTCACAGTGTGATCTTCAGACGGCTGGGGTTTGTTACGACTTTCAGTGATCTGCCGCCACCATTGCCACCTGTGCCTTCACCATGATGTCCATTGCCTTCATCATTGCTATCGCCCTCCTCGCCATTCTTTGGCTGCTCGGTTTTTATGAGTTGCCATCTGACAGACCGCGGACGTTTTCCCAAGCCTAACTTCTTTGAACGGAAAAAATCGAATCATCGGAACGACGAGACAGACGCTTTCGCATTTCATCACGTGTGATCTGAAGAGCGTAAGATGCGCGGATGACTTGATCTTCTTCTGTGTATGGCAACTCACTTGTATGTCGCGTCCGCAGTTCCAGTGGTCGCTCCATTCCCAAGTAAACGGCTTGCCTCCGGATCGATCCCCATGTGCGGTCGGGCAATAGAGCGCACAATTCGGGGCGTTCCATCGTAAGATAGTTGGCACGCACAATTGCATTCTCGGCGTCGGTCCATTTCTTCCGTTTGTCTATGAATGTGCGCTCAATCAAAATCGTCTGACGAAGACCGGTCCGCCAGGTTACTTTGGCTGTAATTGTAGCCGGAGTGTGTTGAATGTCAATTCCCTCAAGCTCCAGCATCAGGTCTACTTGCTCGGGTGTGCGCGTTCGACTCAGATTCGCTTTGAGGGTTTCGATTTCGTCCATGATGCGTTGGTATTCTCGCTTATAGGCCGCGACTTTGTCTTTGGCCTCATCGTATTCTGCATCGAGTCGTTTTAAGACTCGATCAGTATACCCAGGAAAAGAGCATTGTGAGATGATCAGATCCGCAATTGGCTCTTCCATGAAGCGAGCGAAGAATGACACGCATTGGCGCCCTTGTTGATCTTCATCGCGACATAGATATCGAGCTTGTTCCCGATTTGCCTCATTGGTTGCGATCATTCGCTTGGGTGGTTCGTGATGGGTGCAATGCAAGAGTCCCGCCAACGGCAAAGGATCGTAGAAGACCGTGCGGCGAATTCCTTTCCAACGGCGTTTCTTTTGAACGGTCCAGAAAGTTTCTGCGTCAATAATCGGGGGCGGCTGATTTCGATCACATACACGCTCTCAACCTTACCTTGTTCGATGAGTTGAATCAAGTCGGCGAGACCTTCGCGTTCTTCTTGACCTTTGGTACCGGACACTCCCAGGTCACGTCGTTCGACGTAGATTAGTTCTTGTTGGGAA
>DHFK01000096.1 GCA_002400365.1 Anaerolineales bacterium UBA4826
TTGCTTGACGAGTTTTTCGCAGCCCGCCACCATCGCGGGCGACGCGTGCTTGAACCACGGCGTATAGACGCCGAGTGTCAAGCCGCGCAGGTCGCTCTGGTCGAAGCCGTCGAGGGTGACTGGCGGCTGGTGTTGCGAGTTGGAATCTTTCGGGTCTGCGCCAGCGATGACCGCGTACATCAACGCCGCATCGTGCGCGGTTGCCGCGAGCGGACCGATGTGCGCGACGCTCCAGCACAACGGCGCTGCGCCAAACTCGCTCACGCGCCCATACGTGGCTTTCAACCCGACGAGTCCGCAGAAGGACGAAGGAATCCGAATCGAGCCGCCGCCATCCGCGCCGATGGCGACCGGACACAAACCCGCCGCCACCGCCGATGCGGGACCGCTCGAACTGCCGCCGGTGAAATGCGCCGGGTTGTACGGATTGCGCGCGACGCCGTGATGTGGATTCAAGCCGGTCACGCTGATGCCGATCTCGTGCATGTTCGCCTTGCCGATCAACAACGCGCCCGCCGCGCGCATCCGCGCGACGACAGTCGAGTCCTCCCGCGCCGGCGTCTTGCCGAGAAATCGTGTGCCGACGGTCGTGCCGTACAGAACCATGTCCAGTTCGTCTTTGACGGCGACCGGCACGCCATCGAAGATGCTGAGCGGCGCGCCGGCGCGGAAGCGTTGAGCCGACGCGCGCGCCTGCGCCATCACGTCGTCACGCTGGCAAGCGATGATCGCGCGTAAAGGCGGCGTGCGCGCGTTGCTGTCTTCGATCGCAGCAAGGACTCGCTCCGCAACCTGTTCCGGCGTCGCCGCGCCGGCGCGATAAGCATCGGCATAGTCGCGGGTGGTTGTGAAAGCGAAACCTTGCGCGCTCGGGCGCGGCGCTTGCGCCAGCCGCGCCAGATCAGGCGGCGAGCCGCGCGTTTCGGATGGGGTTGCCTCACAATCATTGCAAAACAAAACAGCCATCGCCAACGCGCGGACGCGTCAGACGATAGCCGTTTTACTTTCACATTCATTCGTTTTCAGTTGGGACACGCACCCCAGGCAAGGCCGCATCGTTTCGCCTTCAATCCTCTTTTGCCAACTGCAATGCCGTGTTATAGAGTTTGGCATCCATCTCAACCTCGCGACGCAGCGCCTCTGGAGTGATCTGTGAAATGGGAATATCGTATTCAGCGCACAGGTCTAGGAACAGCACCCGTGGCACCCCCGCCAGGGTTGCCGCCGCGCCTGAGGATAACTTGCCTAGACGAAAAAGCATCAGCGCAGCGTAGAGTCGAAGATCACGCCCCATCTCAGCCGGTGTGCGATTGAGCATACGCCGAATCTCATCTGGCACATCAATCGTCAATGCTTCCACATGGTTACTCATTTCCTTCTTCCTTTCCTCTGGCAACCATTCTAGCATGAACGTACTAGTGCGTCAATCTGCGTTTTCGAATGTTCCCACTATTGGCGACTGCTGTTCATGTTATCCCCGGCGGGATATTTTCACGCGCGGCGTTTTCCACAAATAAATCAGCAAACCAACGAACATCACCTCGCTCAGAATCGCCAGCCACGAATTGACGACCTGCACTTGCGTCGTGAGGTATTCCACCCGAAAATCCGGCATAATCGCGACGCTCGACAGATCAATCAACGCGTGCGCGATAATCAGCCCGATGATACCGCCGGCGCGCCAGCGAATCGCGCCGAAAAAGACGCCGTAGATGATGCCGGCGGCAAATCCAAAGACGCCGCGACCGTAGATGTGCCAGACGCCAAAGCCAAGCGTCGTGACCCAGATCGCCCAGCGCGCCCCGCGCCATTCCGTGAGCGCGCGCCACATCACGCCGCGAAAGACCAACTCTTCGCCGACGCCGACGAGCAGAAAATAGAACGCGACTTGTCCGGCGATTCGGTCGAGCGTGGTGAATTGCCAACTCAGAGGGATGTTCGTGCAAAGGAGCGCGAGCCATCGCGCGACGATGAGGACGAAACCGCAAGCGAGACTGAAGCCGATGCCGTTGTGATTCACGCCGAGTTGATCGAGGTTCCAATGCCGCAAGCCGATGAAGAGCGCGCACGCGATAAAGTAAACGTACACCACCGATTGGATCGGTGTCTCCCATTCGGGATGGCTGTTCACCCAGGGCCACAGCCAGAGGTACGCCGGGAGCGCCGGCGAAAACATGATGCCGATTTCGACGAGCGCGGATTGGCTTGCCGTCAAGCGCATGTTCATCAGCGTACTCCGCTCGAAACAAAAGGTGGCTGGATTGCAAGCGATTGTACTGCGAACCGCGCGCCGTGTCAATTGCAAAACGGAATGTGCAAAACGGAATGCGAAACGGAATGTTCCATTTTCGCGGAAATGCGGTATAATTGGGCAGAGGCGATCGGTTGGCGATAAAGGCGGGCAACATGGCAACGCGCATTCTAGTGGTAGATGACGACCCAGTCATACGGGACATCGTTTCGGCGGTCCTCCGGCGAGCCGGGCACGAAGTCATCGCGCTTTCCAGCAGCAAAGACGCGCTGGATCGCGTCGACGAAATCCAGCCGGCAATGATCGTTTCCGATGTGACCATGCCGGAAATGGATGGCTATGAATTGACGCGACGCCTCCGCGCCAAGCCCAGCGTCGCCCAGACGCCCATTATCATTCTGACCAGCCACGATTCCGCGCAGGAAAAGATCAGGGGCTTTGAGTCCGGCGCCGACGATTATTTGACCAAGCCGTTCGACCCGCCGGAACTCGAAGCCCGAGTGCGGGTTCTCCTGCGACGGACCGCGGCGCTGCCGTCTCAAGCGCCGCAGGCGAAAGGCAAAACCATCGCCGTTTTCTCGCTGCGCGGCGGCGTTGGCGTTTCGACCATTGCCACCAACCTGGCGGTGGCTTTAGCGCAACTCTGGAATTGCGCGACCGGCTTGATTGACCTCGCGTTAGTCGGCGGTCAGAGCGCCCTGATGCTCAACCTGTCACTCCGGACCAGTTGGGCGGATTTGGCGCGCATCCCCACTGAGAGTCTTGACGCCGAGGTGGTGCGTAAAGTATTATTGGCCCATCCCAGCGGGGCGTACGTCTTGGCAGCGCCGAATCGCCCGGAGCAGGGCGAACCACTGACCGGCAGCCAGGTGTCGCGCGTCATTGCGATAGCCAAAGAACAGTTCCCGTACGTGATCCTGGATTTGCCGCACGATTTCAGAGAGACGACGCTCGCCGGCTTGGACAACGCGGATCAGATCGTCGTGGCGCTCGCGCCGGAAATGGCTTCGCTCCACGCGACGGCTAGCGCGCTGGATGTCTTCGAAACGCTGCAATATCCTCAGCAGTCGCTCCGCCTCGCGCTGAATTGGGTTTTCGAACGGCGCGGGCTGCCGCGCAAAGACATCGAAGATGCGCTGCAACATCCGATAGACGTCGTCATTCCCTTTGCGTCGGAGATGTTTGTGCCGGCGATCAACCGGGGCGTTCCGACGGTCCTGGAAGCCCCGACCAGCCCGGTCGGCGCGTTGCTCGAAGATTTCGCCTACTATCTGAGTCAGGCGGACCATCAGCAAAATCCGCCGGCGACTCCCAGCCCGGCTTGGCAACGCGTTGCGGCGCGGCTGCAGCAGCGTCAGCAGAAACGCGCTTGACCAGGAAGAGGATCGAAAGCACACGAAAGGTCACGACTGGCTTATTCCCGCGGAACAAGCCAGTTTCTTGTCGGCAAGGAGTCTCGACCACATCGCTACGGAAACGGTTTAGAGCAATACCGCAAAAGGTGACTACGCTGCCGTTGCGCGGACGCCCATCCTTCGACAGGCTCGGGACCGCTGGGCTGCCACCCTAGAATCAGGAACACGACTATGCAACAGCCCTGTCCTGTTGTCGTCGCGCAGTTGTCGTCGTGCAATTGCCAAAACTGTCGAGCATGAGTATAATTGCCAAGACCTGGAAGGTTTTGCGAAACCTTCCAGGTCTTGGTGCATGAAACTATGGAAAGTGTTGTTGGTCTAGTGGGTCTGTTCTTCGCCGCGCTGATTGCCGGCGCGATCAATTCGGTCGCCGGCGGCGGCACGCTGATCTCTTTCCCCGCGCTGGTCGCGTCCGGTACGCCCGCAATCCTTGCGAACGCGACCAACACCGCCGCGATATGGCCGGGCTCGCTCAGTAGCGCGCTGGCGTATCGCAAGGATACCGCGGTCTATCGCGATCTGCTATGGACGCTCGTGGTTCCCAGCGTCATCGGCGGGCTGTTAGGCGCGGTTGCCCTGGTGATCACCCCGCCCGAACTCTTCAATAAAGTCGTGCCAGTGCTCGTCCTCTTTGCGACGTCGTTGTTCGCCTTGCGCGACGCGTTCACGCGTTGGCTTGGACTCGGCGATGGCACCGAGCGCGTGAATGTGCTCGGACGCGTGTGGGGCTTTCTCTTTCAACTTTTCGTCGCGACGTACGGCGGCTATTTTGGCGCGGGGATTGGGATCTTGATGCTTGGCTCGCTCAGCGTGATGGGCTTGCACGACATTCATCGGATGAATGGGCTGAAGACGATTCTTGGCACGCTCATCAATCTCATCGCATTTTTCTTTTTTGCGCTGAAGGGGCTCGTCGTGTGGGACCTGGCTGTTCTGATGGCGATCGGGACAATCATCGGAGGATACGTCGGCGCGCGGACAGCCAAGCGCGTGGATCAGCGCTATATCCGTGTGTTCGTGATCGTGATTGGGCTGATTGTGTCGGCGTGGCTGTTTGTCAAATAGTGGTATAATCCCAACTGGCGCGCGTGTCCGACGTTTCGGGCGCGGATTCAGCATCGGTGCGGCGAACCAAGATGATTTCGCCGAACAAGCCCTCTTGCTGCGCGTAGATCTGCCGCTGCTTGATCAGTTCGAGGATTGCCAGGAACGTGACGATGACTTCGATCCGCGTTTGGGCGCGGTCGAGCAGATGCGTAAAGCGCACGCTGGACTGATGCGTGGTGATCTCGACGATCTTGCGGATTTCCTGATCAATCGAAACGGAGAGCGGAACAGTGAGCGTGCCTTGCGGCAGGGTGGGGCGAATCCGCAGTGTGCGCATCAGCGCGTTCGACAAATCCGCCGCGCTGACCCCTTCGAGTTTCCAGTGCGTGGTTTGTGGGCGTGGGGGCGGCGCGAGGCGCGGGTACGCGCGCAGTCCTTTCTGTTGGCGCTCGCGGAGAAAGCCGGCGGCGTGCTTGAACATCTTGTACTCGCGTAACTGCCGCACCAAATCGTCGCCCACATCTTCCTCAACTTTAGATGGACCTTCGGGCTGGGGCAGCAACATGCGCGATTTGAGCAAGATCAATTTTGCGGCGATGATGAGATAATCGGCGAGCGCGGACAATTCGATTGCGCCCGGCGCGCTGATCATTTCGAGGTACTGATCGGCGACAGCGGCAAGCGACACGCGCGTAATATCCATCTCGCGGTGTTCGATCAGATGGAGCAGCAGGTCGAGTGGGCCTTCAAATTCGGGCAAGCGGAAGGAATGCATGGCGAGTAGCAGATGGCGTATGGCGTATAGCCAATGACTGGACGGGTCATGGGCTATCTGCGATATGCTATGCGCTATGCGCCGATTATACTGGAATTTTCCTTTGACGCAAGACGCGCTCATTCGACTTGAGAATGTAACTCGCGCTTACACGGTAGGTGCGCGTAAACTATACGCTTTGCGCGACGTGTCTTTGGCGATTCACGCCGGCGAGTTCGTCGCAATCGTGGGTCCATCGGGCAGTGGCAAATCCACCTTGCTGAATCTCATCGGCGGCATTGACAAGCCCGATCGCGGCAGCGTGTGGGTGGACGGCGTTCAGGTGGACGCCATGGGCGAGAACGCGCTCGCCAAATGGCGTGGCAGAAGAATCGGCATCGTCTTTCAGTTTTTTCAATTGCTGCCAACGCTGACCGCTCTTGAGAACGTGATGTTGCCGATGGAATTGCGGAACACGTACGCCGACCATCCCTTGGGCTCCGCTCAGGGCAAGCGCCGCGCGCGCGCGGTTGCCGCGCTGGAACGCGTGGGACTGGCGGAACGCATGACCCAATTGCCGTCGGAATTGTCTGGCGGCGAGCAGCAACGCGTGGCGATCGCTCGCGCGCTCGTCAACGATCCGCCGATTCTGCTCGCGGACGAGCCGACCGGCAACCTCGACAGCGAGACAGGTGAGCGCGTGGTCGCATTGCTGGCGGAATTGAACCGCGCGGGGAAAACCATCGTCTTGGTGACACACGAGGAAGCGCTCGCGCGCGCCGCGTCGCGGATCGTGCGCGTGCGCGACGGTCGAGTGCAAAGCGCCGAGTAGAGACTGGAGTTGCTATGCTTTTCGCCGGAATGGGATTCGATCTCGTCTACCTCTTGATTGCGCTGCTGGTCTCGCTGACCGTTCACGAAGCGAGTCACGCGCTGGTAGCGTTCTGGCTCGGTGATCCGACGCCGAAGAATATGGGGCGGCTCTCGCTCAACCCGTTCGCGCACCTCGATCCGTACGGCGCGTTGATGATTCTGATTGTCGGTTTGGGTTGGGGTAAACCAGTGCGGATTGATGCGGAAAAATTAAAGCCCGGTCCAAAAATCGGGATGGCGCTCGTCGCCGCCGCGGGGCCTGTTTCCAATTTGCTGCTCGCGACGATTCTGGGCCTCCCGCTGCGCCTGCATTGGGTATCGTTGATCGGCGACATTCGCATCCCGCTCGATTTCATGCCGACTGGTTTTCAAGCCATATACGTTGGGCTGGGTCCTCTGCTATTATGGATTGTGTGGCTGTGCATTGCGCTTGCCGTGTTCAATCTGATTCCGCTCAATCCGCTCGATGGCTCGCGCCTGTGGGAAATCATTTTGCCCGATCGGCTGTACTTTCAGATCGCGCGCTTGGAACTCGCCGGCTTGGGCATTGTGCTCGCGATCATCGTTTCCGATCGTTTTCTGGGCACGAACATTCTGGCGCGCGTGCTCATTCCGCCGGTCGGTTTCTTGTGGCGGCTGCTGATCGGAATGACGCCGCCATTTCAGATGTAGGATACCCCAAATTCTATCGAGGCAGTCGAATGCTAAAGACACATACGTGCGGCGAGTTGCGTAAAGAACAGGTAGGGCAAACGGTCACGCTGGCGGGCTGGGTGCATCGCCGGCGCGATCACGGCGGATTGATTTTCATTGACATGCGCGATCACTTTGGCTTGACGCAAATCGTGTTCAATCCGGCGACGTCGCCGGCGGCGCACAAACTCGCGACCGACTTGCGCGCAGAGTACGTAATCCGGGTGACCGGGCAGGTTGCCACGCGCCCGGCGGGGCAGGAGAATCCCGCGCTCGCGACCGGCGAAATCGAAGTGCTGGTGAACGGCGCGGAGATTTTGAACGACGCCAAGAATCCGCCGTTCCTCATCAACGTCGAAGAAAATGTGGACGAGACGCTGCTCCTCAAATATCGCTATCTCGATTTGCGGCACACGCGCTTGCAGCGCAACCTGACCCTGCGTCACCGCGCCATCAAGTTTATGCGCGATTATCTCGACGCGCGCGGCTTTGTCGAAATCGAAACGCCGATCCTGATCAAGAGCACGCCGGAGGGCGCGCGCGATTACGTCGTGCCGAGCCGCGTGCATCCCGGGCAATTCTACGCGCTGCCGCAATCGCCGCAGCAACTCAAGCAGTTGTTGATGGTCGCCGGGTTCGATCGCTATTATCAGATCGCGCGCTGTTTCCGCGACGAAGACCTGCGCGCCGATCGCCAACCCGAGTTCACGCAACTCGACATCGAAATGGCGTTTCCAGAGCAAAACGACATCCTGAATCTGGTCGAAGGTTGCTTCACCGAACTGGTGAAAACCGTGACGCCGCACAAACGCGTTCTCTCGCCGTTTCCGCGTCTCACCTTCGACGAGGCGCTGGACAAGTACGGCAGCGACAAACCGGACTTGCGCTTTGGGATGGAACTTGCCGACGTCAGCGCGATTGCCGAGCGGACGAGTTTCCAGGTCTTTGCGTCAGCCGTGCGCGCGGGCGGACAGGTCAAGGGCGTTCGCGTGCCGGGTTGCGCGAATTACACGCGCAAGCAGATTGACGAATTGACCGAGATGGCAAAGGGAAAAGGCGCGCGCGGTCTCGCGACGATTGCGCTCACTGCCGATGGAATCAAATCGCCGCTCGCAAAATTTCAGAGCGCGGGGGAGATGCGCGCGCTGATCGAACGATTGCAAGCGCAGACGGGCGATTTGCTGCTCTTTGTCGCGGATCAGCCGCAGGTGGTCGCGGACGCGCTCGGCGCGCTGCGCTTGGAACTGGGACGCCGCTTGAACCTGGTCGCGCAAGACCTGCTCGCGTTCGCGTGGGTCGTGGACTTTCCGCTGTTCCAATGGAATGTCGAGACGAAGCGCTGGGACGCGGCGCATCACTTGTTCACGTCGCCCAAGACGGAGGATCTGCCGCTGCTCGATAGCGACCCAGGGCGTGTCCGCTCGAATGCGTACGACCTGGTGTGCAACGGCTTTGAACTCGCGAGCGGCAGCATTCGCATTCATCGCCGCGAGGTGCAGGAAAAAATCCTTGCGCTGCTCCAGTATTCGCGCGACGACGCGCTCGCGCGCTTTGGTCACATGCTCACCGCGTTCGAGTACGGCGCGCCGCCGCACGGCGGCATCGCGCCGGGGATTGATCGCCTGGTCGCGCTGTTGTGCGACGAGACGAGCATCCGCGAAGTAATCGCGTTTCCCAAGACGGCGGCGGCAACCGACTTGATGACGAACGCGCCGTCGGAAATCGCCGGAGAACAGTTGAGGGAATTGCGATTGGCGATCCATCCGTAGGACAAATTTGCAAATTTGTCCTACAATCCGATTTGACATTTCTTTTCGATAGTGCTAACATTCGAATTGCAGCCCTGCTGTGTTCGTGATGCGTCATCTGGCGTTTGAGCCAACACCTGTACGTTGGGAGACGATTTCTACTGAGAGCGCGTCTGCTCCTTCGGGAGAGGGACCACTTGAAGAGTAGTCGCCCACCTGGGAAACCGGGTTCACAACCCTAGTCGCACACGGCACGGTGGGGATTGCGCTTTTTTAGGATTTCAGATTTCGGATTTAGGATTTCAGATTGCGATGTGTCCAATCTGAAATCCTGAATCTTAAATCTGAAATTTTTATTGGGGGTCTTGACAGTGGGTAGGCAATATGCTATGCTCTGCCAAGTGTGTTCGCTCAATCGAACGCGAATGGAGTCAGGGCGTCATGCGCAAAGAACGCGTCACCGAAAACGTTTACGTCTTTACTAGCGAAGCCTACGCGCAGGTAACCGCCGGCGCCATCGTCACGCACGAGGGCACGGTCGTGGTGGACACCTTGCCGTTCCCGCGCGAGACGCGTGAGATGATTGACTTTTTGCGCGCCGAGTCGAAACGTGGCATCCGTTACGTGATCAACACGCATCACCACGCCGATCATGTCTACGGCAACTATCTCTTTGAAGAAGCCGACGTCATTTCGGGTGAGCGTTGTCGCGAGGTGATGCGCAAGTCGGGCGAGAAGAACTTGGCGGAAGCCAAAGCGCAGACGCCGGAACTGGCGGAGGTCACGCTGCGTTTGCCCAACCTCGTTTTCCCGGAGAAATTGACGATCCACCTCGGCGATCGCGTGCTGCGCCTGATGCCGCTGGCAGGGCACACGCCGGATGGGATCGGCGTCTATGTCGAGGGCGACAAGATTCTTTTCGCTGGGGATTCCGTGATGCCCTTGCCCTATATTTTCTGGGGCGACCGCGCGATGCTGCAAGAGACGCTGCGCGCGATCAAAGAAATGAATCTGGAGAATATCGTCCAGGGTCACGGCGAAGTTCTGCTCAAGGGCGAACTAGACGAAACGCTGGACGCGAGCATTGCCTACCTGGACACCATCTACGATAAAGTCAAGGCGAAGATCGCGACCCGCACATCCAAGGAGCGCTTAGTCAATGAGATTCCGCTCGAAGCGTGCGGCTATTCGCCGATTGCGCTGGATGGCTTGGTGAAACAATTGCACCGGAGCAACCTGCTCAGGATCTACCAAACGCTGACGGCAAAGGCGCGCTGAAAAGGATGAGGGATAAAGGCAGAAGGATGAAGCAGACCTTCGAGGTTTCCAAGACCTTGAAGGTCTTTTGTTGGGAGATGCCGTAGGATACGGCGTCACAGGAGAATTGCAAGTGGCAAAGATTCGCGTAGTTCAGTTTGGCTTGGGCCCGATCGGCGCAGGGATCGCGCGGGTGATCGCAAACCGTTCCGATTTTCAACTTGTTGGCGCGGTAGATGTTGATCCCGCGAAAGTGGGCCAAGACCTGGGACAATTCATCGGCTTGGGCCATGACTTGGGTGTGCACGTTTCTGACAACGCCGCGAAGGTGCTGAAGAAAAGGGCAGATGTGGTGATGCACTGCACCGGCTCGGTTCTAGCGAACGTCGAGCCGCAGTTGGCGCAAATCATCCGCGCGGGCAAGAACATCGTCTCGACGTGCGAAGAACTGGCGCAGCCGTGGGGGCAACCGAAAATCGCTCGGCGACTCGACGCGCTTGCCAAAAAGCACAAGGTTACGCTTCTCGGCACCGGCATCAATCCCGGTTTCATGATGGACACGCTGCCGATCATGTTGACCGGATTATGCCAGCAAGTCGAGCGCGTGCGCGTGCATCGCGTCGTGGACGCGTCGAAACGCCGACAGCCGCTGCAACGAAAGATCGGCGCGGGCTTGACGGTCGCCGAGTTCAAGGCAAAAGCCGGGAAAGAAATTCGACACGTCGGGCTGACCGAATCCGTCGCACTCATCGCGCGCGCGCTGCGCTGGAAACTCGACAAGATTGAGGAGACCATCGAGCCGGTTGTCGCGCATGCGCCGGTGAAGACAGATTACTTGGAGGTCGCGCCCGGCGGTGTGACCGGCGTCGAACAGTTCGGCTATGGTATCAAGAATGGCGACAAGATCATCGAACTGCACTTGCGGATGTGTGTTGACGCGGGCGAGAGCGTGGACGAAGTATGGCTTGACGGTACGCCGCCGATTCATTCCATCGTCAAAGGTGTGCACGGCGATCTTGCGACGGCTGCGGTTGCGGCGAACTGCGTGCGTCGCGTCGTCGCCGCCGCGCCGGGGCTTGTGACGATGGCGGACATCCCGATTATCTCGGTTGGGCAGGCGCTGTGACGGGTGACAAGGTGACAGGGTGAGGGGGGTGAAGATTCACCTTGTCACCCTGTCACCGCGTCACCTTGTCTTCTGGGAGAGGCACAGTTCAGTATGGCAAAGCGGGTTGTCGTCCTGACGACCGGCGGCACGATTGCGATGACACACACGGACGCAGCGGGCGGCGCGGTGCCAGTGCTGGCAGGCGCAGATTTTCTGGCATCGCTGCCCCGCGACCTTGCCGAAACTCGCGCCGAAGAGTTTTCCAATCTGCCCAGCGCGCATTTCACGATTGACCATCTCTGGAGTCTGTCGCGCCGCGTCGCCGCGCTCGTTGACGACGACGCGGTGGATGGGGTCGTCGTCACGCACGGCACGGATACGCTGGAGGAATCGGCGTACCTCTGCGACATCACGATTGACTCGCCCAAGCCGATTGTCCTTACCGGCGCGATGCGGACCGCGTCCGACGTCGGTTATGAGGGGTTGGCGAATCTCGCCGCGGCGATTCAGGTTGCCGCGTGCGCTGAGGCGCGCCACCTGGGCACGCTCGTCGTCTTCAACGACGAAATCTACGCCGCGCGCGATGTCACCAAGACGCACGCGAACGCGCTGGAAACATTCCTGTCGCCGGAGTTTGGCGCGATCGGGCGTGTGGATTCTGCCGGCGTCGTGATCGCGCGCCAGCCAACGCGCCGCGAATTCATTTCCACATCGCGGCTGGAGCCGAATGTATATTTGCTCAAGTTGGTGGTAGGGATGGGAACGGAACTGATGGAACTCGCGGCAACTCGCGCGCGGGGTGTCGTCCTGGAAACATTAGGCGGTGGGCGTGTGCCGCCGTGGTGGCTGCCGGCGATCGAGCGCGCGGTGAAGAACGGCGTTGCAATCGTTGTCACGTCGCGGGCGGGCGCGGGGCGAACGGTGGATCGGTACGGCTATGTCGGCGCGCGCCGCGACTTGGAACGCATCGGATGTTGGTTTGCGAATGGCTTGAATGGACAGAAGGCGCGGATCAGGTTGATGGCGACATTGGGCGCGGGTCTGGGCGCAAACGCTTGGCAGGGTGAGTGACAAGTTGGGCAATTTGCACGAATTCCCTACGGATGACTTTGGGCAGATTGACGCTTGACAGCGATTGATTCTTTGCTATACTCGTAGCGTAAACTGAAAGACTCGAGTGCCGTGACGCACTCTATACTTGGCCCAGAAGCCCTTGGATCTGCGCGGAGTCGCGCAGGTCCGAGGGCTTTACATTTCCCGATCAGAAAAGGAGAAGCAGAAATGTTAGACACCAAAGAAATGCTCATGGCGCTTCCCGTGCTGAAACCGGTAACGCACGACCTAGCGCCCGTACGGCTCACGACGCCGAAAGAAGTCGTCGAGTACGCCAAGACGCGCAAGTTGCAGATCGTGGACCTCAAATTCGTTGATCTGCCCGGCACCTGGCAGCATTTTAGTCTTCCGATTACCGAACTGGAAGAGGGGCTGTTCAGCGAAGGCATCGGCTTTGATGGGTCGAGCATTCGCGGTTATCAGGCAATCCACGAGAGCGATATGCTCTTGGTTCCCGATCCGACGACCGCGACGACCGATCCCGTCTGCAATGTGCCGACGCTTACCGTCACCTGCAGCGTGCTCGATCCGATCACGCGCTTGCCGTACACGCGCGACCCGCGTTTCATCGCGACAAAGGCGGAACGATACCTGGCAAAGACGGGCATCGCGACGCTCAGTTATTGGGGACCCGAGGCGGAGTTTTTTATCTTCGACAACATTCGCTTCGATCAGGATACCCACAGCGGCTATTATTTCATTGATTCCGACGAAGGCGTTTGGAACAGCGGACGCGATCAGGGCACGCAGAACCTGGGGCATCGCCCGCGCTACAAGGAAGGTTACTTTCCAGTGCCGCCAGCCGACATGCTGCAAGACATTCGCTCTGAAATTATTTTGCGGCTGATTCAGGCGAACGTGCCGGTCGAGGTGCATCACCACGAAGTCGCGACCGCGGGGCAGTGCGAGATTGACATGCGCTACAACTCGCTCGTGACGATGGCGGACAGTCTGATGATGTACAAGTACGTCGTCAAGAATGTCGCGCGGGCGCACGGCAAGACGGCGACGTTCATGCCCAAGCCGCTTTTCCAAGATAACGGCTCGGGCATGCACGTGCATCAAAGTTTGTGGAAGGATGGCGTCAATCTCTTTGCCGACGCGAATGGCTACGCTGGCTTGAGCGACATGGCGCGCTATTACATTGGCGGCTTGCTGCGCCACGCGCCGGCGTTGCTCGCGATCTGCGCGCCGACGACAAATTCGTATCGGCGGCTCGTGCCCGGGTACGAAGCGCCGGTCAACCTGGTGTACTCCAAGCGCAATCGCAGCGCGGCGGTGCGTATCCCGATGTACTCGACGAATCCAAAGACCAAGCGCATCGAGTTCCGCCCGCCCGACGCGACGGCAAATCCGTACCTCACCTTTGCCGCGCTGATGCTGGCAGGGCTGGACGGCATCGAAAAGAAGATGGATCCAGGCGCGCCAACCGATGTGGATCTGTACGAACTGCCGCCGGACGAAGCCAAGAGGATCAAGCAGGTGCCCGGTTCGCTCAGTGAATCGCTCGACGCGCTCGAACGCGATCACGAATTCCTGTTCAAGGGTGACGTGTTCACGCCGGACGTGATCGAGACCTGGTTGGAGTTAAAGCGCAAGAAAGAGGTGGACGCGGTGCGCATGCGCCCGCACCCGTACGAATTCTACTTGTATTACGACGCTTGACATCTGAGCGCACTTTCGCTATACTCTAGCCACAGACGCGATGATGGAAACGAGTACGCGCGGCAAGCGGTCTAGCGAGGTCGGGATGGTGAAAGCCGAACGCGTGACCCGCGCGGAAAATCCTTCCGAAGCGGCGCAACCAAAGCAATGAGCCAATTTCCCAATGTGCCAATGAGCCAAACGGATCGCCAAGCGTTCTTGGTTCATCGGTCAATTAGCAAATTGGCTCATTGACCAGTAGATTGCGACGGTTTCATCAACCGTTATGCGCGATGCGAGGATGTTCGTCCTCGAAGCGAGCGAGGTGGATCGGTGATTAGGCGATTGGGCGATCAGGCATTGCGCTCAATCACCCAATGTCCCAATCACCCAGTCACCTAAAAAGGGTGGTACCGCGAGAGTCAAACTCCCGTCCCTTTGTGGTCGGGAGTTTTCTTATTTTCGATTCTCGATTTCTGATTTGCGAACGCCCACGGAGAAAAATCAGAAATCAGAAATGGGATTGAGATGACCGAACTACTTTGCCAAGCCGATGCGTACTTGAAAGAATTCGATGCGACGGTCACCGCCGTCAACGGCGATCAAGTCGCGTTCGACCGCACCGCGTTCTATCCGCGCGGCGGCGGTCAGCCGAGCGATGCCGGCGTGTTGCGCGTCGGCGGCGAGAGCGAGCCGTACCGCGTGCTCGAAGCGAAGAAGCAGGGCGGCGAAGTGTCGCACAAACTCGATCGCGCGGCGACATTCGCGACTGGCGCGAGCGTTCACGGCGCAATTGACTGGGAGCGCCGCTACAAACTGATGCGGACGCACACCGCGCTGCACATTCTGTGCGGCGTCATCTTTCGCGATTTCGGCGTCAGCGTCACCGGCGGTGACATGGAACCGCTCGCCGCGCGCATGGATTTTGAGTTGGAGCGAATGAGCGCGACGTTCGCGCAACAAGTGGAGGCGAAGGTCAACGCGGAAATCGCGGCGGCGCGCCATATCCGCGTCAGGATTCTGCCGCGCGCGGAAGCGTTCCAGATTCCGGACCTGATTCGCACCAAGATCAATTTGCTGCCGCCCGACATTCAGCAAGTCCGCGTCGTCGAGATCATCGGCTTGGATTTGCAGGCGGATGGCGGCACGCACGTCGCAAATACGCGCGAAGTCGGGCGCATCAAAGTCGTGGGGCACGAGAGCAAGGGGAAGATCAACAAGCGGCTGCGGATTGCCATCGAATAGACGATGATACGGAACACGCAACACGGAATCTTGCCCTGAGCGAAGCCGAAGG
>DHFK01000065.1 GCA_002400365.1 Anaerolineales bacterium UBA4826
AGCGCGGGCTGGCGATAGGTGTTGAGGCACCATGTGACTTGCTCGCGTAACGCGCGCCCGTTGCGGCAGACCGAGTTCGCGCTGACGCCGATGCCGGAGCCCTCGCGGCTGGGCTTGACGAACAGTGGGAATTTNNAGTTTGGAATCCAGACGCTCATCGCCGGCGACGAACGTCTGAAAGCGCGGGGTCGGCAAGCCGTGAAACGCCAGCACGCGCTTTGCCATCGGTTTGTCGAGCGCGACGGCAAGCGTCATGACGCCGGAGCCAGTGTAAGGCACACGGAGCGCGTCGAGCAGCGCAGGCACTTGGGACTCGCGCGACGCGCCGTAATGCCCTTCGCACGTATTGAAAGCGATGTCAATCTGATAGCGCGATAATTTTTGCGGTAGCGTGACATCGCCTTCCATGCCAATGACTTCGTGCCCGCCCGCGCGCAGCGCGCGTTCGATGTTGGCAACGGTCTTGTCATTGTCCAGTTCGTTCCACACGTCCCAGGGTTCGCCCTCGCGGTGCGGCGCGTTCTGCTTGAGGTTGTACAGCAGGGCGACGGTGAATTTCTTCATCGTGTCTCTGAATTGTCATTGCGAGGAGCGNNTCCCCAAAGCGCTTTGGGGATTGCTTCGCTCCGCTCGCAATGACAACCCTCACCGTCCCTTGCCATTCGGCGCGTGCGCCGCAGAACCGTTGCCGTTGCCATTCGAGCGCGATTTGCGCGGGGCTGGCGCCATCAACGCTTCGAGCGGAAGTAACTCGGGCGCGGGCAGCGCCTTGACCGGCAGTCGGATTTGCTGCTTGCGCTTGGTCTTGCGTTCCGCGTCGAGTTTCTTGACGCGGCGCTGCTTGCGGCGCAAACCATCCGGTTCGAGCACGACCGCATCGCCAGCCAGCAACTTGGCGACGCCTTCTTTCGGCGCGGCGCGGCGGCAGTAATCGCAATTGTCGGCTTGGTGACGCGTGTAATCGTCTGGCTCGGTGTACGTAGCGATCACGCCCTCAAAGTTTCGGACAATGGCCTTGCGGTCGCTCATCGAAATCAGATAGTTGGGCATGATCGGAACTTTGCCGCCGCCGCCCGGCGCGTCAATGCAAAAGGTCGGCACCGCAAAGCCGGTCGTGTGACCGCGCAGCGCCTCGATGATGGACAAGCCGACGCTGACCGGGGTGCGGAAGTGGCCGATGCCCTGCGACAAGTCGCATTGGTAGAGATAGTACGGTCGGACGCGATTCTTGACGCACTCGTGCACGAGCGATTTCAGCGTGTTCGGGCAATCGTTGATCCCTGCCATCAACACCGTCTGCGCGCCGAGCGGAATGCCGGCGTCCGCGAGTTTCGCCAAACCCGCGCGCGCTTCGGGCGTAAATTCTTTTGGATGATTGATGTGAATGTTCATCCAAATCGGATGGTACTTGCGGAGCGTCGCGAGCATCGCGTCGGTGATCCGCTGCGGCAAGAAAATCGGAATCCGCGTGCCAAAGCGAATGATCTCGACCGACTTGACCGCGCGGAAACGCGCCAGCACGAAATCCAACATCTCGTCGGAGAGGAACAAGCCGTCGCCGCCGGAGATGAGCACGTCGCGCACTTCGGGATGCGCTTCGAAATACTGCGCGATGGCTTCGATGCGGTTCTTGTGCGCGGGCATCGCGCCCGTGCCGACCATGCGTCGCCGCGTGCAGTGACGACAATACGCCACGCATTGGTCGGTAATGTCCACCAACACGCGATCGGGATAGCGATGCACCAGCCCGGGAACCGGCATGTGGGCGTCTTCGCCCAGCGGGTCCTCCAGGTCGGGATCGTCTAGCACAAACTCCGCCATGGTCGGAACGACCTGTCGGCGGATCGGGCAATTCGGATCGTCGGGGTTCATCAGCGCGGCAAAATGCGGCGTGATCGCCATCTTCAAGTCCGGCTTGAGCCGGACCGCCTGTTCTTCGTCGGGCGTCACGCGGATCAATTGCCGGAGTTGTTCCAGGGTGGTGACGCGATTCCGCATTTGCCAGCGCCAGTCATTCCACTGCTCGGGGGTTACATCTTCCCAGAGGCGGCTGCGTTGAGTGGGTGGCAAGCCCTCGCCAAGTTTCGGCGTCGCGGCTAGTTGAATGCCTACGGGCTGGAGAGGACTTGCGCTACTACCCGGCGGCTCCTTTTCGGTGTATTCAGTTGTAAGCGTTTCCATCGGTTATGGGAACCATCCTTTCGACTTGTCTTTTTGCGCGCGAGGCGCGCCATGCAACTTTGATGCGATCCCGGAGCCTATAGCCCGCTTGCGCTCGGATTCTTGTGCGATCCCTTCTACGCTTCGCGATATGCGACAGTGCGCGAATTTCGACCGCGCTCGATCACACCCCTTTCAGGAATTTGCCCGGCGTAGGACAAGTTTGGAAACTTGGCCTATTTGGCGCCCAAGAGTCGTTCCAGAAAACTTTCATCTTCAATCGTCGTCACGGCGACCACTTCATCGCCGCCGAGCAAAACGGTTTCGCCATGCGGAACAATGCCCTTGCCATTGCGAATCACCAACGGAATGACGCAATCCCCCGGCACGCCCAACGCGCGCAGCGGCTTGCCGATGACCGGGGATTGCTCCGGCACCTGGGCTTCGACGAATGACACGCCCGCCTCGCGCAGGGTCAGCAGGTGCACCAGCGAGTGCGCCGGAATCTCGCGCTCGATTTGCGCCAGAATGAGATCCGTCACCGACACAGTATGATCAATGCCCAGCAACCTGAAGATGTGTTCGTTCTTGGGATTGTTGATGCGCGAAATCGTCCGTTTGATCCCGAACTTTTTCTTTGCCATTTGGCAAATCATCAAGTTGTCTTCGTCGTCGCCGGTCACCGCGATCGCCAAGTCGGCGCGGCTCATGCCGGCTTCTTCCATCACAATCGAATCGGTCGCGTCGCCGCGCATCACGATGCCGCCCAGTTCCGCCGAGATAATGTCGCACTTGCGCTTGTCTTTTTCGATGATGAGCACCTCGTGCTCGTCATGCAGCAGCGTCTTTGCCAGGTAGTAACCGACCTTGCCGCCGCCCGCAATGATAATGTACATCCACTCCCCGCTTTACCGCGCTTTGCCGTTGCCTGAAACAAGATCGTGGATCTTGTTCGATCCCATGATCGTCGGGCAAACCGTCTCCATCAAACCGAGCGTGTGGTAGGTATCTTCGCGCACCGGATCGTACAGGCGCGCCACGACACGCGGCACTTGGAAGACCAACTTGGCAATCTCTGCCGCCATGGCGTTCGTATTATCGCCATTGCTGACGGCGATAAAGGCGTCGGCGCCCTCAATGCCGGCGCGGCGCAAGATGTCTTCGTCAATGCCTGTGCCGAGGACCATCTTGCCCTGGAAATCGTTCCCCAAACGCGAGAAGGACTCGCTCGTTCGGTCAATGACCGTCACGTCGTGTCCTTCATGATCCAAGCGCCGCGCCAGATGCGCGCCCAGCCGACCGCATCCCACGATAATGACCTTCATAAATGAAATCCTCTCGGATAATATACCACGAAGATTGTCAGATGTAAAGAGGTTTGCCGGAAATTCCTATTTCTCCTTGCGCGCCGCGGGCTGGTCCTCGCGCCGCCCTTCGCGGCACAACCAGACGCGGCAAGCCGCGTTCTTTAGGACGTACAGCGTCGTAGCGCCCAAATAAAAATCGCCGAGCGGCTTGCGGTCCGGAATTCCCATGATGATCAAGTCAATCCCGCGCTCGCCGGCTTCATCCACGAGCGCAGAGCCAGCGACGCGCGCCTGGAGCAATTCCGTCTCCAGCGAACCGCGCGCGGCTTTCGCGATCTGCTCGGCGCGCGCGAGCACCGACTCTCCACGCTCCATTTGGGCTGCGTCCTCCGCATTGAGCGGCAGATTGCGCTGAACCTCGATGACGTGAATTGCCGTGATCTTGGCTTTGTCCTGTCGCGCGACCTGACACGCCAAACGAATGGCTTGCTCATCCGCCGGGATGCCTCCGACTGGAACCAAGATCCTTGAAAAAGCCATACCGCTTACCTCACCAAATGATACGGAACGTCAACGGTCACCGTATTGCGATGAAACAACAGCGCCGCCTTTAGGCGCAGCGCGGTTTGATTGTGCAGCAGATGCTCCCACCAATGCGCCGGCACAAATTCTGGGAGCACGACCGTGATGCACGCCTCGGCGTCCTGGCGATGCAGCGCGTCAATGTACACCAGCAGGGGTTCGTTGAATGAGCGGTACGGCGATTCCAGGATCACCAATTGATTGCCATTGCCCCAGCGCGCCCATTGCTGCTGGAACTCGCTGGCTTCATCGGCGTCGAACGCGACACGCACCGCGACCAGGTCTTTGGAGATCGAGCGGGCAAACGCGAGCGCGCGCAGCGAAGCCTGATTGAGTTCGCCGATCGGTACGATGACGATTTGGCGCGGCGGCGCGATCCCCTTGCCGCCCAAATGCTCCAAACTGAGTTGCTCCGCCACGCGTTGATAATGCCGTTGAATCCCATTGAAGATCAGCACGAGGAGCGGGATCAAGAGAAGGACCACCCACGCGCCAAGTTGGAATTTGACCGCCCCAACCACGGCAAGGACCACTGCCGTCAAGCACGCGCCCGTCCCGTTGATGACCATGCTCTTCTGCCAGCCGGGTTCGCGCGATTTCCACCAATGGCGCACCATCCCGGCTTGGGAGAGCGTAAACGACAGGAATACGCCGACGGCGTACAGCGGAATCAGCGCATGGGTACTGCCCCCAAAAGCAATGACGAGCGCGGCAGCCACTGCCCCGAGAATGACGATCCCATTAGAGAATGCCAGACGGTCGCCCCGGAACGTGAATTGATGGGGCATGAATCCGTCGCGCGCCAAGACGTACGCCAACCGCGGAAAACCGGAAAAACTCGTGTTGGCGGCAAGTACCAGGATCAACATCGTCGCCGCCTGGAATATCCCGTACCCCACGCCGGTTCCCAAAACCGCGCGCCCGACCTGCGAAATGATCGTCTCGGTTTCCGTCGGCACGATCCCGTATTGATACGCCAGGAAGGTGACGCCGACAAAGAACACGCCGAGGATAGACGACATCCAGGTCAAGGTAGTTGCCGCATTCTTGCTTTCCGGGGGCTTGAACGCCGGCACGCCATTTGCAATCGCCTCCGTCCCGCTCATGGCGACACTGCCCGCCGCAAAGGCATGCAGGATCATAAACAGGGTGACTGGCTCTAGATCCTTGTGTTCAAGCCGCGGTTCCTCCGTCGCCACTTCCCCCAACAATATCCGCGCGACGCCAACGACGAGCACCCCGGCAAGACTGAAGACAAACAAATACGTGGGCACCGCAAAGATCGTGCCGGACTCGCGCACGCCGCGCAGGTTGATCAAAGTGATGATGACGATGAACGCGACCGAAATCTCAACCCGATAGGGAAACAGGGACTGGATCGCCGAGGTGATCGCGGCGGTGCCTGCCGAAATCGAGACGGCGACGGTCAGCACATAGTCAATCAAAAGCGCGGCGGCGGCGACCAAACCCGCTTGCGTTCCCAGGTTCTCGCGCGAAACCGTGTACGAACCGCCGCCATGCGGATAGGCGTGCACGGTCTGCCGATACGAAAAAGAAACCACCGCGAGCAAGAACGCGATCGCCAGTGCAATCGGTATCGAGTACGCTAGTCCGACTGCGCCCGCCATGACCATCACGATCAGGATTTCTTCCGTCGCGTACGCGCTCGACGAGATCGCGTCAGACGAAAAGACCGGCAGCGCCCTGATCTTGTTCAGTCGCTCGTCTTTCTCCGCCTCACTCGGCAGCGGCTTGCCGACTAAGAATTCCTTGATGCCTCGGTAGAGCCGTCCGATATTCCCGCGCGGGCGGGAGACCTCTGCCGTCGCGCGCAGGTAACCGGGCGCAACCCGTTTGAGCAAATGCGGGTTGCCGCGGATAATGCGGACGTACTTGTCGCCCCGATGGCTGCCCCGGTGTATCTCTAACGTGGTCAAATCCGCGTGAATGGCTGGCTCAGAGCCATTGGGTTCGGGGGCGCGCGCCGCCGCGTCCTGTGTCGTTTTTTCGTCCGACGAATTCATTCCATTCTCATCTCGTCATATCCGGTCGCTGTCGGCAAGCCTACAACCGCGCCAGCACGCCCTTGATCAACATCCCCAGTTTGGGCGCCGCCTCTTTGCCTGCTGCCAAGACCTCTGCATGGCTGACCTTTTCGTGCGCGTGCGCCAACGAATTGGAAATCAAACTTAGCCCGAGCACGCGCATGCCGCCGTGCCGCGCGACGATCACTTCGGGCACCGTGGACATCCCGACCGCGTCCGCGCCGATCAGCCGGATGAATCGAACATCCGCGGGCGATTCAAACGAGGGTCCCGCGAGCATGACGTACACGCCCTCGCGCAATTCGATTTTCAACTCGCGCGCGACGGCGCGCGCCAGGTCCGCCAGCGCGGGATCATACGCAGCGGTCATGTCCGGGAAACGCGGACCGAGCGCATCGTCGTTGGGACCGCGCAGTGGATTCAGCCCAGTCATGCCGACCAGGTTGATGTGATCCACGATCAACATGAGATCGCCGGCGCGGAAATTGGCGTTGATCCCGCCGGCGGCGTTGGTGACGATGAGCGTGTGAACGCCCAGCGCGCGCAGCGCGCGCACGGGCAGCGTGGTGCGCTGAATCGAATAGCCCTCGTAGTAATGCGCGCGTCCGCGCATGGCGATCACACTCTGCCCACTCAATGCGCCGACGACCAATTCGCCCGAGTGCCCGGCGACCGTCGAGACTGGAAAGCCGGGGACCTCGCGGAAAGGGATGACGTCGGCTGGCGCGATTTCGTCGGCGAGGGCGTTCAACCCTGAGCCCAGGATCAAGCCAATCGTCGGCTGGACGCGCGTGCGCGCCGCAATGAACTGCGCGGCGCGCGCGTAATCTGCGACCGTAAAGAACTCGTCTGCCATTTGCGCCTACTGAATCTTGGAAAGCAACTGGGCTTTTTTCGCTTGAAACTCGGCTTCCGTCAAGACCCCGTGCTTCCGCAACTGATCGAGTTCCGCGATGAGCGTCGGAATATCCGCCGGTCCGCCGCGCCCATGCGGCGCGAGAGACTCGTCCGTCCCCATCTTTTCTTTCTGATTGAGCATCTCGGTCTTGAATTTCACCGGCGCCGCAATCTGATGCAGCCGATTGACCCCGCCCTCGCTGGCTGTCAGAATCTGGATGTCGCCATAGTCCAGCAGTCTGCCCAGAAAAGACTGATCGAGCACGACGTCGTTCACCTTTTCCAGCGAAGAGTCAATCACGTGCTTGTTGATGATGCCTTCCGCCTGAATCACCCGACGATTCGTCACGATGTATTCTTCGTACCACCAATCCAGATAATCGCGAGAAAAAGCGGCAACCGGGATAATGAACAGCACCGTGGCAAACAGACCGCCCGGTCCCAAGAACGTGAACGTCGCCAGAGCCAAAATGATGATCAAGATCAGCAGCACGGCGTTTGCGAGAAACGACCGGGCAAGCACCATCCAATGCCGCCGCGTCTTGAGAATGATCTCTTCGCTCTCAGCCAGCAACGTCTCGACATAGCCCATTAGTCATCTCCTTTGACTGACG
The DNA here is from genome assembly GCA_002400365.1 of Anaerolineales bacterium UBA4826. Classification (GTDB taxonomy): domain Bacteria; phylum Chloroflexota; class Anaerolineae; order UBA4142; family UBA4142; genus UBA4142. Next base: position 7,606 of record DHFK01000065.1, read on the forward strand.
GCGCGCTGTCCAACATTTCCTCCGCCGCTTCGGCGGAAGCAGCGTGCGCGAGCCGCAGGTACATCTGCTGCGTGGTCGCGATATTCGCGTGTCCGAGCAGACGCTGCACGCTCGCCAGGTCCGCGCCCTGGTTCAGCGAGTGGACGGCGAACGAGTGGCGGAGCGTATGCGGCGTCACCGGCGTGGTGATGCCGGCTTCCTTCACGTACTCCTTGATGATGAGCCACAAGCCCTGCCGCGTCAAGCGTTCGCCGTGTGGGTTGACGAACAACGCGCGCTCGTCGTCGTGCACCAGCGCCGGACGACCGCGCTGCAAGTAATGCGCCAGCGCGTCCACCGCGCTGCCCTGAATGGGAATGACGCGGCGCTTGGCGCCGCGACCGGCGCAGTGAATCGTCTTGCCTTCCAGATTCACGTCGTCCACGTCCAGCGACGTCAATTCGCTGACGCGCATCCCGCTCGCGGAAAGCAGCGCGAGCATCGCCCGATCGCGAAATCCTTTGGGCGTGCTGAATTTCGTGGGGGCTGCCAGCAAGCGTTCGATCTCGTCGGCGGGGAGAACCTGGGGCAAGCGTTTTTCGACTTTCGGCGAGCCGAGGGTGGCGGTGGGGTCAACGTCCACGAGTTTGCGCGCGACCAAGAAATGATAAAACGATTTGAGCACGGCGATCTTGCGCGACACGCTTGACGGCGTGTATGCGCGCTCTTTCAGACTCTGCACAAACACCAGCAGCAACGGCTTGTCCACGCGTCCCCAGTTGCTGAGATTCGGTCGCTCATTGAGCGCGAAATTCAGAAACTGGGTCAGGTCGTTCCGGTACGCTTCGATCGTGTTGCGCGCGTATCCTTTGCCGCCCTGCATTGCGCTCAAAAATTCGTGAATCTGTTCTTCCACCGCTGCCGCCCTGCCCCCATCGTTTCGACGTTATTCTAACACACTCTTGGCTTGGAAACAAATCCGCGATTTGCAATTTGCCCGGGGGCATGTTATAATGATGCCACGACGGGCGGTTGGCTCAGTTGGTTAGAGCGCGCGGTTCACATCCGCGAGGTCATAGGTTCGACTCCTATACCGCCCACTCGATTGGAACCGCGGCGGAGCAGCACCGCGGTTTTTTGGCAATCTGGGAGGTCGCACGTGACCACATCCACACGCTCATTCACACCGCCGCCAATGGGCCGCGTTGACGATTTGCTTTTCCGCGTGCGCTGGGTCCTGATGGTGTTAGCCATCATCGTCACCTGGGTGGACGCGGGCGGCGTCACGCTGCCCCCGCTCAAGTTGTTGGCGTGGTTCGTGGCGACGGCGCTCGTCAACCTGCTCCTGGGTCTAGCCCTCCAAATCCCGACGCTTGCGCCACGGCTGCCGATCCCCAGTCTCGTCCTCGACACGCTGCTCTTTGGCGCGCTGCCCTTTATCGCGATTTCCAGATCGAATCTCCTTGCCTATTTCCTGGTATTCCCCACCATCGTCGCCGCTATCCGATTTGGACCGAAAGTCGGCCTCTTCATGGCGACGCTGCTCGCCCTCGCGCTCGGCGCGCATTTCTTTCTCCCGCTGGAAAGCCCCGGCAGCCGTGAGATTCTTTCGACTGCTTTGCCGATCGTCACACTATCCGCCACCACGATTTTCGCCGGGTACCTAACCTTGCACGAAAAAGCCGCGGCGGTCAAGCAAGCCACCGCTGAATTGGACGAACTGCGCGGGATGATGGCAGGCACCAAACTGCTGTACCAGACGAGCAGTCTGGTCAATCTGACGCTGAGTTACAAGCCGGTGCTGGAATCCATGTTGGAAGCCGGCGTAAAAGGACTGCCCCAGGCGCGGCGCGAAGACGGACCGCCGGTCGGCGTCGCGCTGCTGTTCGACGACCAGGACCCGGAGCAGCGGTTGATCGTCGCCGCAGCGCGCAACCTCGAACGCCGCGACGAGAGCGTGCGCGTCCCCGGCAGGTCGGGAATCATCGCAGAGGCATTTCAATCCGGCAACGCCGTCGTCTTCGACCATGCCGGCGCTGATCCCGAGTTGTCGTCTTTCGGCGCGCTCCAGCGCTGTTGCAGCGGCGTCTGCTATCCACTGCGCGCGGGGCTGGAATTGTACGGCGTTGTCATTCTCGCTTGCACCGCGCCGCGCCGTCCCTCGACCCAGCACCTCGAATTGATGCAGGCGTTCACCAGCCAAGCCGGGATCGCTTTTCAAAACGCCAAACTTTACGAAGCCTCGCGCAAGGAACAAAATCGGATCATTCAAAGCGACAGCGAGATGCGCCAAAAGTTAGCGCGGGACCTGCACGACGGTCCCACGCAAAAGGTCGCCGGGTTGGTGATGCAACTGGACTATATTCAGCGGTTGATCGAATCCAATCCGGCGCAAGCGCGCAAGGAATTGGGAGAGGCGCGCGCCGCGGCGCAACAAGCCGCCAAAGAAATTCGAACTGCCCTCTTCACCCTCCGCCCGCTGGCGCTGGAAAACAAGGGCTTGTCGGCGGCGTTAGAGCAATATGGCAGACAACTGCGCGAATCCGAAAGGATCCAAATCCAGGTCGTGCCCGGCGATTTTGGGCCCGAACTGGACGCCAACGTCGCCGTCACCGTATTTGCGATCATCGAGGAAGCCGTCGGTAATGCGCTCAAGCACGCGCGCCAAGCCCCCATCCTGGTCAGCGTGCAGCGCAAGGAAAACCTGCTCATCGCCGTTGTCCAAGATCAGGGTTCGGGATTCGACGTCAAGCAAGTCGAAGAGGCGTACGACAAACACACCAGTCTCGGTCTCCAAAACATGCGCGAGCGCGCCAGTCTGATTAACGGCAACTTGACGATCGTCTCTGCGCCGGGGCAGGGCACGCGTGTGACGCTTGCCGCGCCGATTCCGTCGCGGATGGCATCCGGGATAAAGTCGTGAATCTCGAAGCAATCCTCTCTCAGGTCGAACCGCGCCGCGCCTTGGCGATTGCGCTCGGCTTGTCTATCGTTCTCTACGCGCTGATGGCGAATCTCGCGTGGGTCCAGCGCGCGGCGCGCGCCGGACGCTTTGAACGCTTGCTCGCCTGGTCGCGCCGCGCGTGGCTCGCGCGCGCGGCGGGAGAGCTCGCGCGCTGGCTGTACTACCTCGTGGTACCCTGGGCAACCTTGATGGCAGGGTTCGACACAGCCCGCGCGCTCGGCGTGTGGGGCGTGGACTGGCTCGGGCGCGCGGCGCAGTTCGCCGCGCTGGCGCTCGGCGCGGTGATCGTCATCGTTTGGGTGTGGCGACCGTACGCGAACAGCGAGCACCCGCATGCGATTGACGAGAGCGGCTGGAACTGGGCGCGCCACATTCTCGAATTGATCTACCAGGAAGCGCATTGGGCGTTCTATCGCAGCGCGCCCATCCTGTGGTTGGACGATTTCTATTGGGGCAGTTTCTTTGGACTCGCGCTCGTATTCATCGAGGGCTGGACGAATCCGTTCGTGCGCGCCAACGCGCGCGACGTGACCCGCGCCGACGCGCCGCTCTGGAGCGGCAGTCTGGCCATCGTCAGCACCATCGTCTTTATCTTCACGCAAAACACATGGTACTGCATGATCGTTCACGTCCTCATTGACTTGGGATTGCGCGGGACGATCGGTTTTCCGCGCGTCCATTCGCCCGGCGACATCCCCCCACTCGATTAAGCCGTACTTAACCTTGCGAAGGTTTGACTCGTCTGACCGACAAGCGCGCCGGAAACCTTCGCCAGGTTGAATAGAAAAACGCGGCTGCCGACCTAACGGCAGTCGCGTTTCTGTTTTCTCTCGCCGTTCCAGGGAAAGGAAATCTACTTGATCACAAACGACAACACGATCAGCGCGGCAAAGAAGAACGCCGCAAACGCCGCAATCCGCTTGAGGTCGCTGTAGATGTGCGAATAATCGTATGTCGCCGGCGTAACAGCGCGATTGCTCGCGGAGGCGGAAAGAATCGGACGCGCGGATAGCGTCGGCGCGACCGGGACGACGCTCTCGGTTTCTTCGGGAACCTCCGGCTGGGGCGCAACACTGACGCTGCGGCGCATCGCCGCGCGCTGTTTCATCTTGCGAGTTTTCTTAGGCATGCCATATCTCCTGAAAAGTTATTCCATGACTGCGCCCATTATAAATCAATTGCGCGAAATCTCCAATTTGGCAAATGGCATATAGCGAATGGCATATGGCAAGAAAAGCCATTCGCTAGACGCGATCCGCTGTACGCCATTTGCCATCACGGCGCGAGTTCGCCAATCACAATCAGCCGATGCGTGTCCACGCGATACGGCGTACAGGTGATCAACGTGATGATCGGATTCTTGGAGGGCGCCAATACGCTCAAGTCCGTGGGCGTGACGACGCGTTTGGCTTTGACGACGTAGCGAAACGATGTCCCACCCGCATAGACCAAGACCTCTTTGCCGACATCCAATTTTTCCAGATCGCGGAACGGCTCGCCATACACGTCGTTGTGCCCGGAGAGAATCAGGTTGCCGCGCTCACCCGGATTGACCGAGCCGACGCGGTGCCCGATTCCTTGCTTCAACTCCTCCCAGCCATCGCCCTGGACGATGGGCCAATCTACGTTGATAGCGAGAATCACGATGCGCGTCGGCGAACGCGGACCCGGCGTGGGCAGCGGCAGCGCGGCGACGGCTTGCGGGCGCACGCCGAGCGCGGGCGGCGCGGATTCCGGGGCAAAGGAACTCCCCGGCAACTCGGACAAGGCGTTCGACGGCGGGAACGACGAGCCGGGCAACTCTTGCCCCAACACGGCGGGATTGGGCGCGGTCGCGTTTGGCGTTGCCGCGCGCGCCTGGACGACTTGCTGGTTCAGCGTTTGGAGATTCGTCAGCGAGCCGACGATGATCGCGAGCAGCCCGATCACCGCGCTGACTTCGATCGCGAACAACACGCGATCGCGCAGGAAAGCGCGCTTGTTCGCGCCGCGTGATGCTTTCGCCGCGCGCTCATTCGCCGGCAGCACGGTCACCGGGCGAAAGCGGCGCCCCTCCGCGCCTTCGGCAAACTGCCGCGCGCGCTCGATGCGTCGGCGCTGTTCGACCAGCGCTTCGAGTTCGGCGAGGGAGAGTTCGTCAATGGTGCGTTTGTCCGTCATTACAGATTCCGTGTGAATTCTTCAAGCGTGACTCTGGCTTGTTTCAGAATGCCCCGCAATGTTCCGATTGTCAGTTCACGATGCAAAGGCACAACGCATCCGACAGCACCTTCGGAGGTCTGCTGCTTGAGAATAACGTGACTACCGCGTGGTCGAATCTGAACGAATCCCGCAGTCGCTTCAGTGCACGAATGGTTTCTTGCCCGGACACCCGGCGCAGGTTAGGCATACGCTGCCTCAAATGTCGTCAACCAGGAACGAGAAGTTTCTGAGATTGGAAACTCCTCCAGATACAGCTCTGTCGCCTCTTTCAGATTGGCAACTGCTTCTTCAATCGTATCGCCCTGACTGATCGTCCCCACTTCAGGACATTCAGCAACGTAGAGATCGTCTTCTTTGTGAAGAACCGCTGTAAACGTACGCGCCGCCATCATTTCACCTCCTCCCGTCGCGCGTATTTCACTTTGCCTCCAACTCACCAATCACCTGTTCCATCAAACTTACCGCCTCGCGCAAGGTCGCGGTATCGAACGCGAACTTGGCGCCGGCGGCGGCAAAGAGTTGCGGCAAGCCCACGGTCCCGCCCAGCGCCAGCGCGCGGCGATACTGCGCGACCGCGCCGGCTTGATCGCGCCGCGCGTTGGCCCACACCTGGACCGCGCCCAACTGCGCCATGCCGTACTCGACGTAGTAAAACGGGATTTCGTGGATGTGCAGTTTGCGATGCCAGCCGGTCATCAGCTCCGGCTCAAAGCCGCTCCAATCCACGCCGCCCATAAAACGCTGCCATTGCCGCGCCCACTCCGCGTCGCAGTGCGCGCCCTCCCGCGCGGCATCGGGATTTTCGTACACCCAGTGCTGAAACGCATCCACGACCGCCATGTAGGGCCAGAAGAGAACGTTGTCCTCCAAATGCTTGATCCGCGCGCGCGCGGCTTCCCCCTCCGAATAGACGCCGCCCTGATTCCTTGCCAGGTACGGCGACGCGAGCAATTCCATGCCCATCGAAGCGACTTCGGCAAACTCCATGCCGATCTGCCGCTGCTGCGTGTACGGCAACCCGTATCGCTCAAAGTTGTGGAACGCGTGACCGCTTTCGTGCAAGACTGTCTGCAAGTCGTCGTGCAAGCCCACCGCGTTTCCGAAAATGAACGGACGCTTGGACATCGGGAACGACGTGCAGTACGCGCCGGGCGCTTTGTGCTTGCGATTGTCAAAATCAATCAGCGTCTCGGCGACCATCGTGTCAAAGTATTCGCCCAGTTTCGGGTCGACGCGATGAAAGATGGACGCGGCAACTGTCTCCAGCCCATTCAGCGCGCCAAAGGGTTTGAGCGGCGCGCGTCCGAACATGTCAACTTCCAAATCCCAGGGACGCAGCGTGGGCACGCCGAGACGCCGCCGCCGCTTGTCGTAGATCCGTCGCGCCGCTGGCACGACCGCTTCTTCGATCGCGCGATGGAAACTGCGGCAATCCGCCGGCGTATAGTCGAAGCGGAGGAGGTCTTGCCATCTGTATTCCCGGTAATCGGGCTTGTCGGCATTCTTTGCGATTTGGCGGCGCAAGGCGAGAAATTCTCTCCAGAGATCGTTGATCGCCTGGCGATCCGCCAATTGTCGCTGCATAGACAAGCGCCAGGCGCGCTCACGCGTGGCGCGATCGGGGTTCTGATACACTGGGCGCAGTTGCGAGATCGTCGTCTCTTTGCCTTCCCAGTCCACCGTCTGCGCGCCGATGATTTTCTGATAGCGCGAGACGAGTTTCTGTTCTTGGGTTAGCAAGGGTAGATTGGCTTGGCGGAACAAGTCGGCTTGGGCGTGCATCTTTTTCAGCGGTATCTCAAAGCCCGTGGGATTCAAGCCGCTGGCGAGCAGTCTCTCGCGCAGTTTCTGCTCCGCCGCTTCTGCCGGCAGATAGATCGTGTCAAGGAATGTGTGGTACGCGTGCTCCGCGTCCTTGTCCACAGTATTCTGCGTCGTCGCGAGATGCAGACGCGCGTACATCTCGCCGAGGCGTTCGTCCAGCGCGCTCCAGTCGCTGAGCCACGCGTCCACGTTCGACGCGGTGAGCGTCCGCGCGGCGAGGTCGTCAAAGTGTGGCTCGATTTCTGACCAAGACCACTTGAGCAAAGCAGGTACAGTGCTGGGAAGAGAGGCAAACATGCGGGTCTCCTATTTCAAAATGATCGGCAAGCGCACGCGTTGAATCAACGCGCGCGGTTGCGCTAATACTGCGGCGGCAAGGCTGTCCGCGTACTGACGCCGATAGGTCGGATCGGTATAGTCGCGGTCGCGGACGAAATGGGTGATCGCGTCCGCCAACGTGACGGACGTGCCGCTGACGACGAGCGTCGTGCTCAACCCCAACGGATGATACACTCCGTCGCGCAGAACGCTGCGCCGCGACAATTCGTCATAGACTGCCAGCGCAGCGTTGATCGTGCGCTGCGTGCCGGTGATATCGCTGCCGAATTCGACGCCGTGAACATCGGTGGCGTTGGGATTGTTGGGGCGATAGTCACATTCGGGAACGCTGGGATCGCCCAAATTCGGATTCGAGTGGGTTGCCCACAACATGACCGGTGTCGTCAGGGCGTCCATCGCGGCGATGCATGCCTCGTGCGAGTACGCATCGGCGAGCGAGTGCAAGTACGTGCCAAAGGATTCCAGCGCGCCGGCTTTGAGCGTCGTCGTAATCACCGCCGTCCGCGTGTATTGTTTCTTTGCCTGCATCACCGTCAAGTCGCTATTCCTGCCCCAGGCGTATGCCTCGTACGCCACCAGCGTCGTTGTAAAACCCCACGCCCAATCGCGCAGCGCGCCGAGGTCACGTTCCGCGAGCGGACCGGTGCGATGCGGAAAGTGAAAAAAGGGCGAATAGACGCCATAGCGTGACGTGGTACACGTATTCGGGTTTTTCATCTGCCCCGTCATCGGCCAGATGACGTTCGAGCAGTTGCCGCCTAGACATTGAATTGGAAAAAGCGCGTTGGGATCCGGCGACGCGTAGAATGACCCAAGGCAATTGGTGTACGAGACCACGTCGCTCGGCAGCATTTCCGAATCGGTGAGTTGATCCCAGATTTGTAGTTTCTGGCTGTCAGTGACTGTAAAGCCGGCAGCCAGAGCAAGCGCGTACGTCAGATCATCGTGAAGCGTACTGATCTCTGGGTAACCGGCAGACGTTGCGTAGGTAATCCCCGTTTTGGGATCGCGAAAGCCCAGCGCTTCCTCCGCAAAGCCCCAGACCGCCACCGCGCCGTCGAGCAGGAGCAAGGCGAGCACGAGCGCAAGCCAACTGACACTAAAACGGCGCATGAAATCATTCTCCAACAATCTGGCGGCGTGCAATTTTCCCGTCATCAATCCTTGATCTCCACCACCTTCTCGCCAGAGGCAAGTAATACAAGGGCCTGCGGTAGTGTCTTGGAGAGAATCTCGCGTAACCGAGCATTGGAAGTATTTCCGCAAGTCACCCAAATCACTTGCGGCGGCGCACCACGCGCATTGACCAAATCCACAAAATCGCTGTCTTTGGTCATCACGATCACTGCGGCGTCGCGCGCTGCAGTGAATATCTCCTTGTCCGTCGCGTCACGCAGTCCCAAATCGCGTACAGCAATTGCCTCGACGGCAAACGTCTTGGCAATCCAGTTAGCAATGGCTGGGGAAAGTTGCGCATTGATCCAGATTTTCATGCTGCCACCAATATAGGATGATCTACGCGGCTTACCGCGAACTTGAGGACCGCTAGCACGTCTGCCATCTCCAAATCGGGTAACTCGTCCAAGACTTGGCTAGGACTCAAACCTGCGGCGAGTAACTCAAGCACGTCAATAACCCGAATTCGCATTCCTCGAATACACGGCCGACCACCGCATTGCTCTGGATTGACCGTGATCCGCTCAGCCAAGTAGTATGACATGTTCTACTTCCTCCTTCATCCATCCTTTTTGTGCCTCCACGTTTGTCTCACTACGCCGACGCTACTGGGCATGTCGCCAAACTCGTCGTAAACCGACTGTGGGATGATAACTCGGCCATAGAGTTGACGCAACAGGGTAAGTTGTCCAACAGCAGCGAGATTGCTGATCGGTGAAGTGTTGCTGACGACGATCATAATCGTCCCACCTCGCGCAGAGTCCGCAAGTCCGCCTCGAAATCGGCAACGTCATAGTGAATTGGAATTTGACGGTTTGCGAGAAGGAATTGGAACTGGAGTTGGCTCATCCCTGCCAGCCGACTGGCTTGACCAAGGGTCAGCTTTTCTCTCTGAAAAAGCAGGATTGCCAATGCCTGTTCCAACTCTGACGGAGTCATATGGCTTGCATACAAAACTTCATCAGGAATCGCCAAACTCATGTTTCACCTCTTCGGTAGTTCTCTTTCGTACGCCCAATCCTCGATTTGCAGGTACGCGCGAATACCCAGACTCGCCGCGAGACGCAGCGGTTCGGGCGGCCAGGGGATCACATTACGATTGACGAGGAAGACATCGGTAAGATCGGTTTTCTGCTCCAGGATCAGATCACGAATCGTCTGACCGTTGAGGTGTGTCATGGACACACCATGCCCAATGCAGCCGAGCGAATAGACCGCGCGCTTGTCGCCGACATAGCCAAGCGCGGGCGTGAGATCGAGCGTCACCGAAAACGGTCCGCCCCAGCGATGCGTGATCTTGACGTCCTTGAGCGCGGGAAAAACGTAATGGATGTGCTCTTCCAGATGCTGCCACGCGCTCGCGCTATCGTCGCGCTGCATGTCGCCGCCAAACGACAAGCCGACCGGACCGCCGCCCATCAGCAAACGATTGTCGGGCGAGATGCGATAATAGTGAATGAGATTGCGCGCGTCCTCGACGCCTTGCCGATGCTGCCAACCGATCGCTTCGTACTGCTTGTCGGTCAGTGGCTCGGTCGCGATCATGTACGTCCACGCTGGAATCTGTTTGCGGCGAATCATTGGAAACAAGTGCGAGTACGCGTTCGTCGCAAAGACGATTTTCTGCGCGGTTACGCTGCCGCCCGGCGTCTTGAGCATGAAATCCGCACCGCGCTCGATGCGCGTGACCGGCGTGTGCTCGTAAATCTCCGCGCCAAGCGACTGCACCACGCGCTTTTCCTCGCGCACCAACTTGACCGGGTTGACGAGCGCCATGCGCGGCTCCCACCACGCGCCGAGATACAAATCAGAATTGACCTCCGCGCGCGCCGCATCGCGCTCCAGCCATTCGATTCCTTGGATGCCCAGTTCCTGAACGAGTTCGATTTGCTTTTTGATGCGCTTGACGTAGCCGGGGGTCGTCGCCATACGCAAAAAGCCGGGGCGCGTGTAATCGCAGTCGAGATTGTTTTCTTCGACCTGTTCGCCCACGGCGTCCACCGCGCGTTCCATGTAGCGATGACCTTCCAGCGCGTTGTGCTTGCCCTTGAGCATCGTCAGAATATCAATGCCCAAGCCGATCACCGTCATCGCGAACGAGCCGTTGCGTCCGCTCGCGCCAAAGCCAATCACTTCGCTTTCGAGCACGACGACCTTCAAACTGGGATCGGCTTTGCGGAGAGAGTACGCCGTCGCCATGCCGGTGAAGCCGCCGCCGATGATCGCGACATCGGCTCGCGTGTCGCCTTGCAGCGGCGCGTTTGGTTGATACGGTGGACAAGTAGCGAGCCAGAAACTGACGTCGGAATAGTCGGTACGCATAATCCTTTCCTCACCGCGTTGTGTCAATGCGATCTCAAGTACTGCCCCACATAGTCAATTACGATGTCTATTTCGTTCTTGACGTTACCGCGCATTGGCGATTCTTCAAAGACCCATGTTCCACTAACGCGTGAAAGTGGTGCGGATAGCTCTTCAATGCTCGAAATTTCTCAACGCCAATGTGTGGAAAGTCATCCCAACCAAAGAGCCGTTTGTCGCCTGAGAAAGGGAGGGTTTCGTCAATGAACGCGTACGAATAACTTGACGTTGTCGGATCGCAGTGTATGTCCAGAAACCGCTTGCCATCAATAGTCGCACGAATCTTGCCGCCGATCAACTCAACTTTCGCAAAGAGGTGGGCGGACTCTAGTTTTCCGATGACAGCGCGATACCATGCCATTAGATCGCTCCGAGAATTCCCAAGAGTTCGCCGATCTCATTTTCGATGGCGCGCCACTCGAGCCGGTCGGTATAGAGCGTATGATCGTCTGGCGAGATACCCTCGCGGGCGATACGCGCTTCGAGTGCATTTAGCGAGCCGTACTTTTGCTGAAAACGTACCGCTGCCTTTTTCAATTCGACGATGCGCTCCGTAACCTCCCCGGCAATACCCCGTACCAGGAGATCCTCCTTTGTCACTGGCAGCGCAGCCAGTGTGCGTTCCAGCATCTGATCCAGTGAAGTTGCCATATCACCTTCTCCATGTGCTGCAATTATACCCTCAACTGCGCGTGCGTCAAACGGGCTATGCACTTTTCTTTTCATCTGTTTTGGCATATAATAGCAGCGCAAGCGCGAAGAGCATTGACGGAGGTAATGTACCATGAAGACCCCGCGCGTTATCCGCTTTTCTCTCCTGTTCCTGTTCGTCCTCGCTTTCCTCGCGATCGCCGCGCCGGCGCACGCGCAGACCAAAGTCGCCGTCCAAACGCGGCGCGATGTGGACATCACGATTCAAACCAACGGCGATGTCAAATTCGTGGAAACCTGGCAATTCAAGTACACCGGCGGACCCTTTCGCTTTGTCTTTCGTGGCATTCAACTCGACAAGGTTGATGCCGTAACCGGCTTGACGGTGTCAGAAGGCGGACGCCCGTACCAGCAAAGCACGGGCGAAAATCCGAACACTTTTCAGTTGTATCAAGAAAAAGGTCAGCAATTTATCAAATGGTTCCATCCGCCGACCACGGATGCCAGCCGCACGTTCACTCTGCAATACACTTTGCGCGGCGCGTTGCGCATTTACGACGGCGGCGACCAGTTCTGGTGGAAAGTGATCGAAAGCGATCACGGCTACACGATTCAGAACTCGACGATCACCGTCCACCTGCCGGCATCCTTCGCGACCGATCAGATCAAGGCAGCCGTCACGACTGGACGCGGGAACGCGACGATCCGCGATGGGCAGACCGTTGTCTTTACGACCGGCGATCTGGAGGATGGCAGTGGACTCGAAGTTCGCGTGCAATTCCCGCACGGCGTCGTGACCGCCGCACCGCCGGCGTGGCAAGCCGCCGCCGACGCCGAAGCCGCCGCACGCGCAGAGCGCGAGCAGTACCGACCGATTCTGAACTTGCTCTTTCTCTTTGGGGGTTTCGTCCTGCTGCTCCTCGGACCGCTCCTGCTGTACCTGCTATGGTACGCCAAAGGGCGCGATCCTGCTACGCACATCGTCGCGCAAACGAGCGCGCCGCCCGGCGATCTCCCCGCCGGCGTCGTGGGCACGCTGATTGACGAGCGCGCCGACATGAAAGACATCATCGCGACGATCGTTGATTTGGCGCGGCGCGGCGTCATCCAAATGACCGAAAAAGAATCGCCCGGCTTTCTCGGCATCGGCGCCAACCGCGATTTTGTGTTCGAACTGGTCAGCGATCCTGCGGGTCTGCGCCGGTACGAGCAGACGCTGATCGAGCGCGTTTTCGGCGGAGGGCGAACTCGTGAATTGTCCGACCTCAAAGAGAAATTCTATACCGCGATTCCGACGCTGCAATCGCAGATGTACGCTGAAGCGACCAAAGCCGGCTTTTTCGCCGGCAATCCAAATTCGACGCGGCTCAAATACGCCGGACTGGGCGTCGCCGCGCTGATCCTTTTTGGCATCCTGGGGTTCTGCATCTTTGCCGTCTTCTCAGACTATGCCGAACTCGCGATCTGTCCGGGCATCGCGCTCGGCATCACCGCCATCGGCTTGATCGTCCTGAGTCCGTTCATGCCGCGCCGCACCCCCAAAGGCGCGACCGAACGCGCGAAATGGGTCGCGTTCAAACGCTACCTCGAAAGCATCGAAAAGTACACGAAACTCGATCAGGCGAAAGAGTTGTTCGACAAGTACCTGCCGTACGCCATCACCTTCGGATTGGACAAAACGTGGGTGAACAAGTTCGCCGAGATCGGCACGCCCGCGCCAACCTGGTATCAGACTTTTCCTCCACCAATGATCTACGGAACCGGTCACCCAAGCCATCGGCGCGATTGGGGCGGTGAAGTGAGCAGCGGCAGTGGTGTTCCAAGCGGCGGGCAAAAGCCATCGCTCGACAGCGCGGCAGGCGGCGCGTTCCGAGGACTCGATTCGATGACCTCTGGCTTGTTCTCGATGCTCGATTCCACTGCATCCGTCTTTGGCAGCGCGCCGTCGAGTTCGGGCGGGGGCGGCTGGAGCGGCGGCGGGGGCGGAGGTGGCGGCGGGGGCGGCGGCGGATCCTCCGGCGTCGGGTAAATCCATTTCAAATTGCAGATTGCGGATTTATGATT
>DHFK01000180.1 GCA_002400365.1 Anaerolineales bacterium UBA4826
AGGGGGTGAGGGGTGAGGCGCGGGAGGAGGTGATAGGATGACTCAATGAACGACGATGAGATCAAGTCAATTGTGTATCTTACCTATCGAGGAGGAGAAGGAAAATGAAGAAACTTACGCTGGTCCTATTGACCCTGTCTATCATCGCTGTCATCGCCGCGTGCGCGCCCGCGCCGGCGGCACCCCAGGTCGTGAAAGAAACGGTGATTGTACCACAGACAGTCGTCGTACAACCGACGGCTGCGCCCGCCGCTACCAAACCACCGGCCGCCCCAGGTGGACGCCTGGCACTCGTCAAGAGTCGCGGCAAATTGATCTGCGGTGTGAATGGCTCTCAGCCGGGCTTTAGTTTCTTGGAAAAAGCGACAGGCGAGTTCACCGGCTTTGACGCAGACTACTGTCGCGCGATTGCAGCCGCTATCTTCGGCGATGTGAAGGCTGTCGAGTACCGACCCATCAATACACCTCAGCGTGGTCCCGCGCTTCAAACTGGCGAAATTGATGTGCTGATCCGCAATACGACCTGGACGTCAAGCCGTGATACTGCGTGGGGCCTCTTCGCACCCACGACGTTCTACGATGGTCAGGGAATGATGGTGCCGAAGAAACTTGGCGCGAAAACCCTCAAGGACTTGAAGGGCGCGACCATCTGTGTGCAAACCGGCACGACCACAGAACTCAACCTCGCTGACCAGATGCGCGCGGTCGGCGCCGATTTCAAACCGGTGGTCTTCCAGGATCAGGATCCGACCTATGCTGCGTATGAGGAGGGACGCTGCGATGCCGTAACCAGCGACAAGTCCCAACTTGCCTCGCGCCGAACTCTCCTCAAGAAACCAAATGACCATGAAATCATGGACGTGACGATGTCCAAAGAACCACTTGGGCCAGTCGTGCCGTTGGGCGACGACGCCTGGTTCAATGTTGTCAAGTGGGTTGTCTTTGCGACGTTCCAAGCCGATGAGTGGGGAGTCACTTCCAAGAACGTGGACAATGCGGTGAACAGTCCCGATCCAAACATCAAGCGGATGTTCACGGATGTCGATCTGGCTAAAGGGTTAGGGCTTGAAAAGGATTGGGCCATCAAGGCAATCAAGGCTGTTGGCAACTACAGCGAAATCTACGACCGGAGTCTCGGCCCGTCCACGCCGCTCAACCTCCCGCGTGGTCCAAACAAGATGTGGACTCAGGGTGGGCTACTGTACGCGCCTCCGTACCGTTAGTTAGTCTGCTAGTCCGATAGTCAGGTAGTCACGTAGTCACGTAGTCGCGCACAGGCGGCTACCAGACTACGTGACTACGCGACTATGCGACCACGTGAGCAAGGGGGCTGCTTTGCAACAACCGTCTGCCGCGCAGCACACTGCCGTGCCTTTCTGGCGTGATGTTCGTGTGCTTACCTTCCTTAGCCAGGTCGTTTTTGTCCTCATCCTGGCAATGACCGCCGCGTTTCTCTACTCCAATCTTTCCTCTGCCATGAGACAGCGCGGTCTCGTCGCGAACCTTGATTTTCTGAACCGTGAATCTGGATTTGAAATCGGCGAGGGGTTGATTCCCTATCGTCCGTCTGATACGTACGGACACGCTTTTGCTGTCGGCTTGTTGAACACGTTGCTAGTCAGCGCAATAGGCATTGTCCTGGCGACGATCCTAGGAGTGATCACCGGGGTTGCTCGCTTGTCAACCAACTGGTTGCTCAATCGGATCGCCGCGGTGTACATCGAAATCATCCGCAATACGCCGCTCTTGGTGCAACTCGTCTTTATCTACTTTGGCGTCTTTGTCAAACTGCCGCCCGTGCGCGAAACGCTCAATCTCGGCGACGCGTTCTTCGCGAATCAGCGCGGCGTTTTTATGCCGCGCCCGGAGCCGACCGCCTCCTTCTCGACCTGGCTCGGATTCGTTGCGGTCGGCTTGATCGCGGCGATCGTCGTGGAAAGAACCTTGACGATCCGGGCAAGACAGGCAATCGCGTCCATCTTGAGCGCGTTGGCTGTCTTTGCGCTGATCGGCGCGCTCGGCTGGCTGTTGGTCGGCGCAGCGCCGATCACATTCGACCTGCCGGTGCCGGGGCGATTCAATTTTACCGGCGGCCTCGCGCTCTCGCCGGAGTTTAGCGCGCTCTTGACCGGCTTGGTGATTTACACTGCCGCGTTCATCGCCGAGGTTGTGCGCGGCGGTATTCAAGCGGTCAAGAAAGGTCAGATCGAAGCGGCGCGCGCGGTCGGACTGGGTGAGGCGCAGATTCTTCGCCTCGTCATCTTCCCACAGGCGATGCGCGTGATCGTTCCGCCGCTGACGAGCCAGTACCTCAACCTCGCCAAGAACTCGAGTCTCGCGATTGCCATGGGCTTTCCAGATCTGTTCAGTGTCAGCAGCACAATTGCGAATCAGACGGGACAGCCCGTGCCGGTCATTGTGCTAGTGATGGTGACGTATCTGGCGATGAGTCTGTTCACGTCGCTGCTGATGAACATCTATAATCGCAGCGTGCAGATCCTGGAAAGATAAGGCAGAAGGCAGAAGGATGAAGGATGAATTGTTCTTCTGTCTTCATCCCTCATCCTTCATCCTTCTGCCTTTAGAGAAGATCATTGATGACCACAACTGTCGAAACCATCGGTCCCCCCCGCACATCCGTTGGCGTGCTCGGCTGGCTGAAAAGGAATTTGTTCAGCACGTGGTACAACACGCTCCTGACGATCCTTTCGGCGTGGCTGGTTTACAGCGTCCTCAGCCAATTGATCGTCTGGGCGTTCACGTCGGCGCGCTGGGGCGTCATCAGCGCGAACCTGCGTCTGTTCATGGTCGGTCCCTATCCGCCCGATCAAGTCTGGCGTCCCTGGCTCGTCTTGGCGATGGTCTCGCTGCTCATGGGACTGTCTGCCGCGGTGTGGGGCGGAACGATTCGTACGTTTGGAAACTCGTTAGCCGCCGCCTACGCAACGCTGATCGTCATCGCGCTGCTCATCGAAGGATTCGGGCGGCAAGTTGCCTGGTTGAGCAGCCCTGGCGGCGAATGGTGGAAGACGATCCCTTCCGCCATCTGGCTGACGGTAAACCTGATTCTTCTAGTTGGCGCGTATCTGAGCGCGCGCGGACGCAAGGGATGGCAGAGCGCGCTGCTCTTGCTGTGGCTGCTTTCTTTCGTCGTGACGATCGTGCTGCTGCAAGGGTTTGTGAAAAATGATTTCCTGCCCGAAGTGACGACGGGCAAGTGGGGCGGCTTGCTGCTGACGTTCATGCTCGCGACGGTCAGCATCGTATTGTCGTTCCCCATTGGAATCTTGTTCGCGCTCGGGCGCCGCAGCAAAATGCCGGCGGTGAAAATCTTCTGTATTCTCTACATCGAACTCGTGCGCGGTGTGCCGCTCGTCACGATTCTGTACATGACCCAGATCATGCTGCCGCTGTTTCTGCCCGGCGAATTGCGCGTGGATAACGTGATCCGCGCGATGTCGGGCATGATGTTCTTTACCGCGGCGTACATGGCGGAGAATGTGCGCGGCGGTCTGCAGGCGATCCCAACCGGGCAGATCGAAGCGGCGCACGCGCTTGGGTTGAACGAGGTGTTCGTGACGCTGTTCATCGTTTTGCCGCAGGCGCTGCGGATGGTGATCCCGGCGACGGTCGGCTTGTTCATCAGTCTGTTCAAGGATACGACGCTCGCGACGATCGTCGCGCTGCTGGAGTTGCTGGGCGTCGGACGCAGCGTGCTGGCGCAACCGGAATTTCTGGGTCTGCAAACCGAGGTGTACGTTTTCGTCGCGGCGATCTTTTTCATCTTTAGTTACGCGATGTCGTACGCGAGTTACCGGTTGGAGGAAGCGCTGGGAGTGGGGAAGAGATAGACAAGGAGATGGGGTGACAAGGTGACAGGGTGAACGNNCGTTCACCCTGTCACCTTGTCCTCCGCAGTGGAATTATCTCAGGAGATATACAAATGGCTGGCGAAGGCAAAGACATCATCATCTGCCGCGACGTCCACAAGTGGTTCGACCGTTTGCACGTGTTGAAAGGCATCGACCTCACCGTGAAAACCGGCGAGGTGCTGGTCGTTTTCGGACCCTCCGGCTCCGGCAAGTCAACGTTCATCCGCACGATCAATCGCCTGGAAGAGCATCAGCGCGGCACGATCGTCGTGGACGGCATCGAGTTGACGCACGACATTCGCAACATCGCCGCGATCCGCCAAGAGATCGGCATGGTGTTTCAATCTTTCAACCTCTTTCCGCACTTGACCGTGATGCAGAACATCACGCTCGCGCCTATCTGGGTGCGCCGCTGGTCGGCGGAGAAAGCGGCACAGGTCGCGATGGATTTGTTAAAGCGCGTGGGGATTCCGGAGCAGGCGCACAAATTCCCGGCGCAACTCTCCGGCGGCCAGCAGCAGCGCGTCGCGATTGCGCGCGCGCTGGCGATGCAGCCCAAGATCATGTTGTTCGACGAGCCGACGAGTGCGCTCGACCCGGAGATGATCAAAGAAGTGCTGGACGTGATGACGCAATTGGCGAAATCGGGGATGACGATGATTTGCGTGACGCACGAGATGGGCTTTGCGCGCAGCGTCGCGCATCGCATGGTCTTTTTCGATGGCGGTCAACTGATCGAAGAAGGCACGCCGGAGCAGATTTTCAAGAACCCGCAGCACGATCGGACGAAACTGTTCTTGTCGCAGATATTGCATTGAGGGATGCTGTAGGACAAATTTCCAAATTTGTCCTACATTTTCGGGAGAGGGACATGGACGCGCACTATCACCTGGCACAGAAACTGAACACACATCCGCTGGGCGCGCCGGAGCGCGTCGAGTTGATGGAGATTTTGCGGATGCTCTTTTCGCCGCAGGAAGCCGACCTCGCCTTGCATCTGGGCTGGAAGCCAGAGCCGGTCGCGACGATCGCGGTAAAAGCCGGCGTCGCGCCGGATCAGGCGACCGCGCTCTGCGAAAGCATGGCGAACAAGGGCTTGGTCTACGCCTACGCCGCGCGCGGTGAAATGCGGTACGCGCTCCTGCCGACCGCGCCCGGGTTGTTCGAGTACCCCATCATGATTGGCGATCTCCCCGGGGTGGACATGGAGCGTCTCGGACAACTGTGGCACAAGTACTACGACGATGGCTGGGGCCACGAGTTGCACGGTGCGCCGACCAACATGGCGCGCGTCCTGCCACACGCGGACTCGATCGCCGAAAGCGTGACCGTCTTGCCGTTCGAACAAGCCGCCCGCTACATTGACGAGGCGGATGCGATCTCACTCGGGCGCTGTCCATGTCGCGCGAGCAAAAAGGCGTGCGACAAGCCGATCGAGGTGTGCCTTGCTTTTGGTCACGCGGCGCGCTTTATGGCGGAACGCAAAGCGGCGCGACTCATTGACCAGGCGCACGCGCGCGCGGTCTTGCGCCTTGCCGAGAAGGAGGGCTTGGTTCATTGCTCGTCGAATACGCTGGACAAGATTGATTTCATTTGTAACTGTTGTCCTTGCTGCTGCGGCATTCTCGGCGCGGCAAGCCGGTTAAAGGACGCGGCTTCGCGCCCGCACTCGAATTTCTACTCGACGATTGACGCCGACGCGTGTACCAGTTGCGCGCTGTGCGAGGATCGCTGCCCCGTCCATGCGATTTCGCTGGACGGCGCCGCGAGCGTAGATACGACGCTCTGCATCGGTTGCGGGCTGTGCGCTTCGGCGTGCGCCTACGATGCGGTGCGGCTCATGCGGAAAGCGGAGGAGATTCCGCCCGCCGACCACGCGACGCTCCTCCGGCATATCGCGAAGGAAAAAGGGCGCGCCAAAGAATTCATCGCCAATCTGGCGGCGGCGTAGGACGACATGTCGGGAACCCCCTGGGTTGATTTGAACTGCGACGTGGGCGAGTCGTTCGGCGCGTACACGATGGGCGCCGATGCGGCGATCATGCCGTTCATCTCCTCCGCGAATATCGCGTGCGGCTTTCACGCCGGCGATCCGCGCGTGATGGAGCGCACCGTGCGCCTCGCGGTGCAGCACGGCGTCGCGGTGGGCGCGCATCCCGGTTTTCTCGATTGGATCGGCTTTGGTCGCCGCGTGCTGGGCGCGACGCCGGAGGAAATCGAAAGCGATGTCCTGTACCAAATCGGCGCGCTGGACGTGTTCGCGCGCGTGGTGGGCACGCGCCTGGTCCACGTCAAGCCGCACGGCGCGCTGTACGACCTCGCGGTGACCAATCCAGAAATCGCCGACGCCGTGGCGCGCGCGGTCGCGCGCTTTGACTCCAACTTGGCGCTTGTCGGGCTTGCCGGTTCGGCGATGATGGACGCTGCGCGCGCGGCGGGTCTGCGCGCGGCGCGCGAGGGATTTTGCGATCGCGCGTATCAAGCCGACGGCGCGCTCATGTCGCGGCGCAGTCTCGGCGCGCTCATTGACGATCCACAGCGCGCGGCGCAGCAGGCGCTCGAGATCGTGCTGGACCAGTGTGTGACAACGCCGAGCGGCGACAAGATTCCGCTCGTGGTTGACACACTCTGCGTTCGCAGCGATACAGCAACCGCGCCGGCAATTGTCCGCGCGGTGCGTCAAGCGTTCGAGCAGAATGGCGTGGCTGTCACGGCGTTGGGGAAATGATCCACATTGCTTATCGGTATTGACGCCAGCCGCGCGACGAGCAACGCGCCCACGGGGACTGAAACCTACTCACGCGAATTGATCCGCGCGCTGCTCGCGCTCGACCGCGCGAACACGTATCGGCTCTACACCCGCGAGCCCGTGTCGCGCGATCTCTTTCTTCCAACTTCCAACCCTTCGACTTTGCTCAGGGCAAGCCTCCAACCTCCAATCTCCAATCTCCAGATCCGCGCGATTCCGTTTCCGCGTTTGTGGACCCACCTGCGCCTGTCGTTCGAGATGCTCACGCGTCCGCCGGACGTTCTCTTCGTTCCCGCGCACGTCCTGCCGCCGCTTCACCCGCGGCGTGCGATCGTCACCGTGCACGACCTGGGGCACCTGCGTTTTCCTGAGGCGCATCCGGCTTGGCAGCGGCTCTATCACACCTGGTCGCTGCGCTGGAACGTGCGCGCGGCTTGCCACATCTTCGCCGATTCCGAAGCGACGCGCGCTGACCTGGTCGAGTTGTGTCGCGTCGCGCCAGAAAAGATTTCGGTGGTCTATCCGGCGTACGACGCGCAACTGTATCAGCCAGTGCGCGACGCGGACGCGATTGAACGGGTCCAAGCGCGGTATCGTGTAGGCAAAGACTATGTGCTGACCATCGGCACGCTTCATCCGCGCAAAAACTATACGCGCCTGATCGAAGCGTTTGGCAAATTGCAGATTGCGAATTGCGAACTAGTCATTGTGGGCAAACGCGGCTGGCTCTACGACTCGATCTTTGCGCGCGCACAGTCTCTGCATCTCCAATCTCGAATCTCCTTTCTCGACTATGTGCCCGCGTCCGATCTGCCCGCGCTCATCAGCGGCGCGCGGCTGCTCGCGTTTCCCAGTCTGCACGAGGGCTTTGGCTTGCCGGTCTTGGAGGCGCAGGCGTGCGGTACGCCGGTCGTCTGCTCGATGGTTTCGTCGCTGCCCGAAGCCGCGGGCGATGCCGCGCTTTTCTTCGACCCGTTGGATGTGGACGCGATTGCCGGCGCGATGCGACGCGCGCTAACCGACGACGCGTTGCGCGCTAAATTGATCGCGCGCGGGTTTGACAACGTCAAGCGATTCTCGTGGGAGTCGAGCGCGCGCGCGGCGCTGGAGATTATTCGGAAAATATGAACAAGACATTGCCAGTCCTTTGCCTTTTGTTCTTGCTGCTGTCGCCGGGACATGCGTCGTCGCAAACCGCGCAGGTGGACGCGCGCGTTTTGGAAGACACTGCCGATGGCAGGGTAGGGCGTTTCCTCGTCGTCTTGAAAGTACAAGCCCAATCGCGCGCGGGCGCCGCGTCAACCGATCGCGCCACGCGCGCCCGCGCGGTATTCGACGCGCTGCGTGAAACGGCGGCGGCGACTCAACTCTCCATCCGCGCCGAACTCGACGCGCGCGGCGCCAAGTACCGCGCGTACTACATCGTCAATTTGCTCGCCGTCGAAGGCGATCGCGCGCTCGTGGACGCGCTTGCCGCGCGCCCTGACGTCCTTGCCATCGAATCGGATCGCGCGTTCCGCGTGCCGTTGGAACAGCCGGCGCGCGCGCCGACCGCGCCGACCGGAGTCGAGTGGAACGTCGGCAAAATCAACGCGCCGTCGCTCTGGGCAAGAGGTTACACCGGGCAAGGCATCGTCTATGCCAACGCCGACACCGGCGTTCAATGGGATCATCCCGCGCTCAAGGGACATTATCGCGGTTGGAACGGCGCGACTGCGGACCACAACTCTAACTGGTGGGACGCGATTCGCGCGCCGATTGTCGGTGGCAGTGCCTGCGGTTACGCTTCTCCTGTTCCGTGCGACGATCATGGGCATGGGACACACACGACGGGCACCGGCGTCGGCGACGATGGCGCGGGCAACCAAATCGGGGTTGCGCCGGGCGCAAGATGGATCGCGTGCCGCAACATGGACAACGGCGTTGGGCGCCCCAGTACCTACATCGAGTGCTTTCAGTTCTTCCTCGCGCCGACCGATCTGAACGGGAACAATCCCGATCCCGCCAGGCACGCCGATGTCGTCGGCAACTCGTACGCGTGCCCGCCGGAAGAACTCTGCTCGCCCAATAGTCTGCTCGCCGCGATGGACAATTTGCGTGCGGCAGGCATCTTCATGTCTGTGTCGGCTGGGAATGAGGGGGCAGGGGGGTGTTCGACAGTTGGCGATCCTCCCGGCATTTACGATTCTGCGATTTCCGTCGGCGCAACTGGCGCGACCGACAACATCGCGAGTTTCAGCAGTCGCGGTCCGGTCACGGTGGACGGCAGCAACCGGCGCAAGCCCGATCTAGTTGCGCCGGGCGTGGGCGTGCGCTCGAGTTGGGTGTCCAATCTGTACCGGGATGAGAGCGGGACTTCTATGGCTGCGCCGCACGTTGCCGGCGCGGCGGCGTTGTTGTGGTCGGCGTTTCCGCAACTGCGCCACAACGTGGACCTGACCGAGTCTATCCTCCAGCAAAGCGCGGTGCATCTGACCAGCGCCCAGGGCTGCGGCGGAGATAGCGCGTCCCAGGTGCCGAACAATGTGTACGGCTATGGGAGGATTGACGTCAACGCGGCGTACAATCTCGCGCTCACAAACGGTTTCATTCCCGCGCGGTTCCTTTTCCTTCCGCTGATCTTGCGCGGTAATTGAGCGCGTAGCCCGCTTTGTCCCACGCTTGTTGATTGCGATAAGGTACGGTGATATAATGCAGGCAGTGAGGTGAGTAGGAATGGAACAGCGAACTGTGCAGTTCGTCTATGCTGAACTGAGTACAATCAAAGAGTCCTTGCGGAAGATTGAACAGGAAATCGAGCGATTGACTGCGCTCGTTGCCCCCGAGGAGAGAATGCTCAAGCCGACGGATTACATGTCTATCGTCGGACTGGGCGCAAGCGGCACGCGCAACGTATCGGTAGAACACGATCGTTATGTCGGAGAAGCCATCGCTGATGAACATCTTCGTTGATACGGGAGCGTTCTACGCCCTCTGACGCGCATTTTGGGATTTACCGGTTCGGCGGAAAGCGAGATCGGGTTGTCACAGTTGTTCCGAATCAA
Organism: Anaerolineales bacterium UBA4826; assembly: GCA_002400365.1. Taxonomy (GTDB): domain Bacteria; phylum Chloroflexota; class Anaerolineae; order UBA4142; family UBA4142; genus UBA4142. The sequence goes on from DHFK01000180.1 coordinate 9,666, forward strand.
GAGTGATTTCCGCCTGATGATTCACGCAATCTGAAATTGTCCTTTTGGAACTCCTCTCGCGCATCCAACGTCTATTAGACGAAACAAACCTGCGTGAGAGGAGTTCCCCATGAAATCCAGATTCCTGTTCGCCCTTTGCGCGGCTTTCGCCGCTGGCGCGGTTTTCGCGATCCCAACCTCTGCCGATGGACTGGTCTATGTCGAATGTCCGCCGATCGTGATCACCCCCGCCGGCGGTACGCCTGTGCCGCTGCCGCGCTCCGACACCAACCCAACGCCACCGCCGCCGGGCATGCCACCCTACGATCCTCCGCGTCCCCCTATGCCTCCCGTGCGCCGCGATTGCGCGACCTACCTCGCGGTCAAGAACCACAACGTCACCGTCACGATTGACAATCAAATCGCGCGCACGCACGTTGATCAGACCTTTGTCAACGACAGCGCGTACGCGCTCGAGGGCACCTACATCTTTCCGCTGCCGGAAGACGCGGCGATCAGCGATTTCGCGATGTGGGTGGACGGCAAGAAACTCGAGGGCAGGGTGCTGGACAAGAACCAGGCGCGGCAAATCTACGAAGACATCGTGCGCCGCCAGCGCGACCCCGCGCTCCTCGAATACGTCGGACGCAACGCGTTCCAAGCGCGCATCTTTCCGATTCCGCCGAAAACCGACAAGCGCGTGGAGATCGAGTACGCGCAAATCCTCAAAGCCGACAATGGACTGGTGCGCTACGTCTATCCGCTGAACACCGAGAAATTCTCACCCAAGCCGCTTGCCAACGTTTCGCTCAACGTCTCGCTCAAGTCGTCCGCCGCGCTCAAGGCGATTTACTCGCCGTCGCACAACGTCAGCATTGCGCGCAGCGGCAACTACGCGGCGCAGGTCGGCTACGAGGACGCGAATGTCCGACCCGATCGCGATTTCATGCTGTACTACTCGGTTACCCAAGACGACATCGGNNTCGATGCAAGGGGCGAAGATCGCGCAGGCAAAGAACGCGCTGTACTATGTCCTCGACCATCTCAATGCCAACGACCGCTTTAACATCATCGCGTTCAGCACCGGCACGAACGCGTACGCGTCGTCGTTGCAGCCCGCCGCGCGGCGCGACGATGCGCGCGGTTTCGTCGCGCGCCTGATCGCGCAAGGCTCGACCGACATCAATCGCGCGTTGCTTGAAGC